>NZ_NXBD01000031.1:0-519 GCF_002383965.1 Campylobacter sp. 110
TGATAAAGATTTAAATAAACCTTTTGAAAAATTAGAACCTTTAAGTTTAAATAAACAAAATGAATTTTTACTTAAGGCTTATTATAAAGTTTATCAAAGTATTAAACATTGTAGAGATTTTAGTAAAATACTCAGCAATGATTTTGAAAATATACAAAGTATATATTTGAGTTTAAATGAAAAAGAAGAAGATTTAAACTTAGCTATTAGAAAAATAGATGAGTTTAAAAACAAACTTGAAGATATGAAACAAATGCAAGATTTGTATGAAATTTTAGGTCCTTTACTGACACAATTTGAACTAAACCTTGCAAGGATTTATGTTTTAAATCCTAAAACCAAAGAAGATGTTTTTAATAAAAGTATTCTTTGGATAAAAGAACATTTAGAATTTATGGAATTAGTTTATGGACATATTAAAGCACAAGAAAATGCTTTGATTAAAAATATACTTCCTTTAGAAGAAAAACTCAAAGAAAGAAAATTAGATAAATGGATGGAAAGGGTGAGAAGGTGAGA
>NZ_NXBD01000032.1:0-1149 GCF_002383965.1 Campylobacter sp. 110
TGTCCATAAACTAATTCCATAAATTCTAAATGTTCTTTTATCCAAAGAATACTTTTATTAAAAACATCTTCTTTGGTTTTAGGATTTAAAACATAAATCCTTGCAAGGTTTAGTTCAAATTGTGTCAGTAAAGGACCTAAAATTTCATACAAATCTTGCATTTGTTTCATATCTTCAAGTTTGTTTTTAAACTCATCTATTTTTCTAATAGCTAAGTTTAAATCTTCTTCTTTTTCATTTAAACTCAAATATATACTTTGTATATTTTCAAAATCATTGCTGAGTATTTTACTAAAATCTCTACAATGTTTAATACTTTGATAAACTTTATAATAAGCCTTAAGTAAAAATTCATTTTGTTTATTTAAACTTAAAGGTTCTAATTTTTCAAAAGGTTTATTTAAATCTTTATCAAGTAAATTCTCACAAGCCCATAAAAAAGGTTTTTCTATGGTTCCTTCTATCCTTGCTCCACCTTCGGTGCAGTTGTAGGTGGTGATACCCATTTTTCTAGTATTTGGAATCATTTCATTTTCAAACCGATTTTTAAATAAAAGCCATATACTATGAGTTTCGACTTTTCCGTTGCCTCCATAAGCCTCGGTTAAAATATGTTCATACATTTGACTTTCATAATTAGCTGAGTTTTGATAATCATCAGGATGAGAATTGCCATTTTCAGCATAAGCTAAATCCTGTCCTATAAAAATGATGTTTTTATGACTTAGATAAGTTGCTAGATAAGATAATGTATGTGCAACACTAAATCCTACAGCAGCATAAGAAAAATCTTTAAGATTTATATAATATGGAAAAGCAAGAACTTTTTGAGTGATGACTAAATTTCTACTCTTTAAATACTCAATCGCCTTTGGATGAATAACCCCTGCGCAAACAAACACAATATCCTTATCAAATTCCCCAAAATCATGATTAAAAAATTCAGCTGTAAATTCACTTCTTTCAAGCATGCAAACATAATCAGGCTTTATATTATGCTTCGCTAAAATAGGATAAGCACTATCGGCACAAAAAATCGTAGCTTTGCTAGCATACTTTTTTAATAAAGGCAATTGTTTAGTAAGGGATGGTCCTGTAGAAACAATGATAGCTGTATCACTTATACCCTTTCTTTTAGAAAGTAATTCT
>NZ_NXBD01000033.1:0-4854 GCF_002383965.1 Campylobacter sp. 110
AATGGATCCAGTTAAATTAGCTCCTTTGCAAAAACAAATCAAAGAAAAAGATAATATCATCTCTACTTTAAATCAAGAAAAAACAACCCTACAAAATGAACTTAATTCTTTTTCTATTAAAAAACAACGTTTAGAATTAGCCAATCTAGAACAAGATTTGGTTGTTAAAAAATTAGAAAGTAAAAAACTTGCTAAATCTTTGGGTATAAAAATGAGCATAATAAATCCTAAAATTACTTTTATTCAAGCTAATTCAGCTAAAGCTCGTATACAAAACCACTTATCTTATAAACTAGGACAAACTTTGATAGAAAATTCAAAAAGTATATTAGGATATATAAGAATGCCTTATGTATTATCTTATATAAAAGACAAACATAAATTTGAACAAAAAGCCTATGAAGAAAAAATAAAAGAAAATCCAAATTTAGCTTTACCTCCTTTAGAAACTTATCCTGATTATAATGAAGCTTTAAAAGAAAAAGAATGTTTTACTTATAAACTAGGCGAAGCTTTAATGCAGGCTAATAAAAATTGGTATGGGGGGGGGTATATCAAATTTATATTCAAAGATGTGCCTAGGTTGAAGAGGGAGTTTGGGAAGAAGGGGTGAAATTTTCAAAAAATAAGAAAGAGTTAAGAATTTCTTATTTTTTTAAACCGTTCGCTGATTTCTAACTTTTGAACAATCTCTACTTTGGTTGGTATTTTATAGCTAGCTAGTTTATCTTTGCAAAATAGTCTTATTTCCTTTTTGGCTTCTAAATTAGCAGGATTTTCATTTTGTTCTAATACAATCTTTACACAGACACTTTGGCCCGTTAGAGGATTATTTTGTCCATAGACTAAACAATCTTGTATAAATGGTATTTGCATTAATATACCCTCTACTTCTTGGGGTAATACTTTTTCTCCGCCAACATTAATAACTTCTTTGTTTCTTCCGATAATTTTAATATATTCTTCACCATTTTCATTAATCACTTCAACCAAATCGCCAGTAGCAAAGTATCCATCATTTGTAAAAACAGAGTTATCAGCATTTAAATAACCCAAACTTTGCATATTGCTTTTTAAAAATAGCTCGTTGTTGATAATTTTATATGCTATATTTTCCAATTTAAAGTAATTTCCGAAGCTTTTTGTTTGAGCTATGCCTACTTCGCTTGTACCAAAGGTTTGATGAAATTTAACTTTTGGAAAAGTTTGTTTTAATTTTACAAGCAAAGCTTCTGGCATTTTTTCTGTGCCATAGCTAATAATCTTTAAAGAGCTTAAATTATATTTTTCAACTACATTTGCTACCAACATTAAACTAAGTAAAGAAGGTGAAGCAGGCAAGAGTGAAATTTGGTATTTTTCTATGGTTTGAGCTAGAGCTTCAATATTTTTTCTTTCCTTTATAGCAATTGCACAAGCATTCATACTAAGACAGTTAAACAAAGTATTTAAACCACCTATATGATCAAACATTAAAAACAATAAAATATTAAGTTTTTTTGATTTTTTATTAAGATAGGCATTTAAAATCTTATCGAGATTATGCACCATAGCTTTAGGTTTACCTGTGCTGCCACTTGAAAATAAAATTAAACCAGGTTTGTTATCATCTATGAGTTTTTGGATTAAATCATGATTGTTACAATGTTTTTCCTGTAGCTCGTATTGATTGTTTTTAAATAAAATATCGCAATTAACTTCGGCAAGTTTGTTGTCAATCTCACTTTCATTGATAAATGGAATGATTATTTTATTAAGCTCAATACATGCTAAAAATAAACTTATACTTTCAAAATCATAATCTCCTGTAATACCCACAATATTTATATCTTTAAGCTTTGTTAATAAATTGATTTTATTGATGATGTTATTATACAAATCATTGTAAGTATATTTTTGTTCTTCATAGATTAAAGCATATTGCTCTTGATTTTTATTAAAAACTTTATTTAAAAAGATATTTTTAAATTTATCCATTTACTCCACCTAGATATATTATCTGCCCTGTTATAAAATCACTTTTTTCATTAATAAAAAAATCAATCACATTAGCAAGGTCTTGAAAATTTCCGAATCTTTTTACAGCTTGTTTATTAAGCAAATCTTGTATTTTATTTTTTGGGACATTTTTAATTAAATCAGTAGGAACTGGGGTAGGTCCTATGGCATTGCAAGTAATGCCAAATGAACTTAATTCTTTAGCACAAACTTGAGTTAAATTGCAAATAGCTGCTTTTGATGCAGCATATATAGCTTCCCCTTCCAACCTTAAAGCAACTGCAACAGTAGAAAAATTTACAATCCTATAAGGCATAGCAACTTGTTCTTTTTTATAAGTTTGACTCATAATCTTTGAAACTTCTCTTATAAACAAAAAACTACCATAGACATTAGTTTTAAAAATATTATCTAAGCTTTTAAATGGAGTGGTTAATATATGATTCATAGCTGCTATGCCAGCATTATTAATTAAAATATCAATTTTTCCAAATTCTTTTTTTATACTTCTTACCATAGAAACTACAGTTTTTTCATCGCAAACATCTAATTCAAAATGTCTATAATTTTTATGATCTATACTTGCTTTACCTCTTGAGCAACCACAAACTATATGATTTTTTGATAAATAATATTCACTTAATTCTTTGCCTATGCCTTTTCTAGTTCCTGTGATAATGATAATTTTTTGCATTATTCTTGCTCTTGGAGTTTTTTAACTATATAATCAGTCAAGCTTTCAACATCTTTAAATGGAGAATTTCTTGTACTCATCATTTTTTCATCTGCTAAAATGATTTCTTTATTAAATTCTCTACTTAAAAATTCTTCCAAATCAGCAACTAAATTTACTAGAGCTAGCGAGTCTAAACAACCACCAAAACCATTATATAATTTTGTATGTTCATCTGCTATTTTTAATTCATCTACTTCATATTCATCTGCTGATGATCGAAGTGTTTGTATAATATGTTGTTGAATTTTATTTTTCATCTAATAAATCCTTTGTTGTGTGTTTGATTAAATAATTTATATTTTATTATATATGAGATATAATTATACTTAAAAAGTATAACAAATTATCAATATGGGAAAATGTAATGAAAAAAAATAAAATTTTAATAATGGGTGCAAGCAATTCTATATTACCTGGTGGACTTAGAGCTGGTTTAAGTCAAAGTAATGTTGATTTCGATAATTTATCAATAGGTGGCTCAATTGCTTCTAGTAAAATTTATACAATATTGAAATATAAACAACGTATAAAAGAAGCAGATTTAGTGATTTTAGAATGTAACTTAGCAGATGTTGATAGGATTATATTTGATGATATTGGTTTTGAAGAATGTATTAGAAATACTTGTTGGCTATATGAAGAATTATATAAAATTAATGAAAAAGTTTTAAATCTTTTATTGGTAAATACTCGCAAGAATGAAGTTGAAAAATATATAAGAAATATTCATAAGTTGTTGTGTAATAAATACGGATTTAATAGTATAGATATGCATAGTTATTACGAAAGTAGAGAAATTTTAAATTTTTTCTTATCACATCCAGATCCAACTCATCAAATTTCTACAATTATGTATAATCTTGGAAAAAATATAGTAACCAATATAGAAAATTTCAAAAAATCAAAAATAAATATAAAACAACACAATCCTCTGTTTTTGTATTTAACACCTCTTGATTTGGATTTAATCGAAGGTAATTTACAATACTCTTTAAAAAAACATCCATTGTTTCAAGAATGTCAAACATATAGAATAGAATTAAATACTAAATTGAAATTTCCAACAAAGTATAGCAACTTCATTTTAATAGGGATGCACACATATAATGAAGAATTAAAAATAAAAAATTGGATGAAAAAAAGACAAAGTTACGGAAATATTGCAATAACTAATGATACATGTTGTATTGTAAAAGCAGCAGCATGCTTTAATACTTTTTTAGATATAAAAAAACATTTTATAATTGATAAGAATACTTATATTAAATTTGAAACAAATAAACCTGCAACAGAAAATTCTTTTATGGTAGTTTTTTCCGAAAATAAGAAAAATACGTTAAATTACATCGATGTATCCGCTTTTCTATTAGCTGATCAAAATGGAAAATTTGACTTTAGTGAAGAAATTAAACTTATACAAAATGAAAATATTACAATTGACAAAGAATACGATTTTACTTATTTAGTTCCTCCAGTAGAGGATTATAAAACAGCCATAGAAGAATATAATTTTAGAATGGATCCAGTTAAATTAGCTCCTTTGCAAAAACAAATCAAAGAAAAAGATAATATCATCTCTACTTTAAATCAAGAAAAAACAACCCTACAAAATGAACTTAATTCTTTTTCTATTAAAAAACAACGTTTAGAATTAGCCAATCTAGAACAAGATTTGGTTGTTAAAAAATTAGAAAGTAAAAAACTTGCTAAATCTTTGGGTATAAAAATGAGCATAATAAATCCTAAAATTACTTTTATTCAAGCTAATTCAGCTAAAGCTCGTATACAAAACCACTTATCTTATAAACTAGGACAAACTTTGATAGAAAATTCAAAAAGTATATTAGGATATATAAGAATGCCTTATGTATTATCTTATATAAAAGACAAACATAAATTTGAACAAAAAGCCTATGAAGAAAAAATAAAAGAAAATCCAAATTTAGCTTTACCTCCTTTAGAAACTTATCCTGATTATAATGAAGCTTTAAAAGAAAAAGAATGTTTTACTTATAAACTAGGCGAAGCTTTAATGCAGGCTAATAAAAATTGGTATGGGGGGGGGTATATCAAATTTATATTCAAAGATGTGCCTAGGTTGAAGAGGGAGTTTGGGAAGA
>NZ_NXBD01000034.1:0-122568 GCF_002383965.1 Campylobacter sp. 110
AATGGATCCAGTTAAATTAGCTCCTTTGCAAAAACAAATCAAAGAAAAAGATAATATCATCTCTACTTTAAATCAAGAAAAAACAACCCTACAAAATGAACTTAATTCTTTTTCTATTAAAAAACAACGTTTAGAATTAGCCAATCTAGAACAAGATTTGGTTGTTAAAAAATTAGAAAGTAAAAAACTTGCTAAATCTTTGGGTATAAAAATGAGCATAATAAATCCTAAAATTACTTTTATTCAAGCTAATTCAGCTAAAGCTCGTATACAAAACCACTTATCTTATAAACTAGGACAAACTTTGATAGAAAATTCAAAAAGTATATTAGGATATATAAGAATGCCTTATGTATTATCTTATATAAAAGACAAACATAAATTTGAACAAAAAGCCTATGAAGAAAAAATAAAAGAAAATCCAAATTTAGCTTTACCTCCTTTAGAAACTTATCCTGATTATAATGAAGCTTTAAAAGAAAAAGAATGTTTTACTTATAAACTAGGCGAAGCTTTAATGCAGGCTAATAAAAATTGGTATGGGGGGGGGTATATCAAATTTATATTCAAAGATGTGCCTAGGTTGAAGAGGGAGTTTGGGAAGAGATAAAATAAACAAATTTCTTTAAACATTCCAAAACATTAAAAATCGTAACAATAGATTTTTTAATGTAAAATTTGCTAAAATAATATCTTAAAAATGAAGAAAGAAAATTTTTATGGATAATTATGAATTTAGCGAACTTTTAAAAACTTTAAAAAACAAAGTCGGCAACATAGCCTCCATCATCAAGCCTGAAAATATCCAAATAAGGCTTAAAGAAATCGAAGAGCTTGAAAATTCTCCTTCTTTTTGGAGCGATGTAAAACAAGCAGGGATCATAGGCAAAGAAAAAACCAAAATCACCAATCTACTTAAAAACTATGAAAATGCTTTTAATGCCCTAAATGACGCAAGCGAACTTTTCGATCTGGCCAATAGCGAAAACGATGTAGAAACGCTTGAAGCTTTATTTAATGACGCGCCAAAACTTGAAGATACCATCACAAGTCTTGAAATTTCCATGCTTTTAAGTGGGGAAAATGATGGTAAAAATGCCATTGTTTCCATTCACCCAGGTGCAGGTGGAACGGAAAGTAATGACTGGGCAAGCATGCTTTATAGGATGTATTTAAGATTTTGCGAAAGAGAAGGTTTTAAAGTCGAAACTTTAGACTTTCAAGAAGGCGAAGAAGCAGGACTTAAGGATGTGAGCTTTTTGGTTAAGGGTGAAAATGCTTATGGGTATTTAAAGGCTGAAAATGGGATTCATCGTTTGGTAAGAACCTCTCCTTTTGATAGCGCAGGACGCCGTCACACAAGCTTTTCAAGCGTTATGGTAAGCCCTGAACTCGATGATGATATAGAAATTGAAATCGAAGAAAAAGACATAAGAATAGATTATTACAGAGCAAGCGGTGCAGGCGGACAACATGTCAATAAAACAGAATCGGCTGTGAGAATCACGCATTTTCCAACCGGCATAGTCGTACAATGCCAAAATGACAGAAGTCAGCACAAAAACAAAGCCACCGCTTTTAAAATGCTAAAATCTCGCCTTTATGAACTTGAACTCATAAAACAACAAGATAGTGCTAATACTGGAGAAAAAAGCGAGATAGGTTGGGGGCATCAAATCCGTTCTTATGTGCTTTTCCCTTATCAGCAAGTCAAAGACAATCGCAGCGGAGAAGCTTTTTCTCAAGTGGATAATATCCTTGATGGGGATATCAAAAAAATGATAGAAGGCGTTTTAATTGCCTTAAAAGCGGAGTAACAGCTTAAAAATAAGTAATTTCTGCAAAATGTCGGTATAAAAAGAATTAGAAAAGATAGCGGGATTTTCCCGCTTGTTTTATTATCTTGCATAAAACCTAAGAGCATCATTCACAGAACAATAAACTCTTTTCTTAAAATCTTTATCGCAATAAACACTCACAACTTTATAGTCTTTTTATCGTTTGGATTTAATAAGAAAACATAGTTTGAGTATGGAGTTTTATCTATTTCTAAATCACGCTTCATTTCTTTAATTTTGCCTTCTGGATTGTTAATATCACTAATTGTTCTGACTGAAGTATAATCATAAAGTTTATGATTTGGATATTTTTTCATAGATCTCTTGATTACCTAAATCAAACATAGCTTGATCGTTGCCATTGTTTTTTTACTCGACTAAATCGATCGCCACAACCTACAATCAAAGTCATAGCTCCTAAAGCCAAAGCACTTGTTAAAATCTTTTTCATTATTTTTGCTCCTAGTTTTAAAATTAAATTAATATAACTATACCTAAATTTAAAATTTAAATATCATTTTTGCAATAAATTCTAAAGTAAAAATCACGTAAAAATTTAACTCATAATTATTTCACTCAAACAAATTTTTATGCAAAATTTCTTCTAAAACCACAGTAGCATAAGAACCTTTTTGCAAGAAAAACTCTATACAAAAATGGGCTTTTTCTTTATCATAACGCCATTTTAACTCTTCTAAATATCCCCACATAAAGCGTCTTGAACCTTGCATTTTAGCCTTAAACTCCAAAGTATCTTTAAAAATTTCATTTTCTAAATTTAAGGCCAAACCTTCTCCTGTTTCATAAGCCTTAGCACCGATTAAAAGCCCCATAGCGCTTATATCTCTTGCCTTAAAACGCCCAAGCTCAGCACTTAAATCCTCACATAAAAAACACTTTCCAAAAGGATAATGCCCTAAAACCTCACCCTTTAAAAGCTTAAAAAATTGTTCTTGTTTTTTAAGTTCCTTAGCTTCTTCTTTGGAGATTTTATAAATTTGGATCAATTCTTTTTCGCTAAAATCATTTGCAAAATGTGATAACTCCACTCTTTTACTCAAATAACGATTAAAAAGCTCACTTTGAAAAGCAGAGATTAAAAACTCTTTCATTTTGACATTTTTCATTTTTTTACCGCATAAAATTTCAAGCCCTTCTTTGTAATTGTCCCCAAATTTTCCAAAGCGTTGATAACCAAAATAATTTGCAAAACCCTGTTTATCTAAATTTATCAAAGCCTGCTCTAGCTTTAAAGCATGGCTTGGTAAAACTTTTTTTAAGCGTATGAAAAAAGTATTTCCTTTTAAATGCCCTATTCTTAGCTTGTTTTCATGGGTAAAAATTTCTAAAATTTTAAGTTTAGGATGAGAAAAATTTGACAAAAAACTCTCAAATTTTTTAGGCATAGAAAGGTATTGAAAGGTTGATCCTTGCTTATCTTTAAGCCCTGCATAACCAAAATCTCTTATTTTAACCCCGCTTGTTTCGCTTAAAATTTTTAAAGCTTCATTTGTAGTTAAATCTTTTTTATTGATATGCAAAATAAGATGTTCACCCTTACCGCTAAATTCATACAAAGGCCTTTCACGCACTACAAAATCATCGCTATTTTTACTAAAATACGCATTAATAGGACTGTGTTTTAAACTATACAAAGGCTTAAAAATGGTGTTCTCTTCCTCTAAATTCATATTTTCCTTTCACTGCTTTTCCAAAGATATTTAATTTCACGCCGTGTTTTTTGGCTATTGTTTTTATATTTTGACGCTCTTTTTCATCAAAAGCAAACAAAATTTCATATTCTTCTCCGCTATAAAGCGTATAATCATCAAGTTTTTTAAACCAAGAAATACCGCATTTATTTAAGGCTAAAAGTCTTGATAAGTCTTTACTCAAACCATCTGAAATATCCATAGCACAAGATATAAAAGGGGCGATTTCATAAAAAAAATCAGGCCTTAATTTCGGTTTTATAAATACATGATTTGAATTTAAAGTGCCGCCATTTTGTAAAATTTCAAGCCCTCTTAAACTCTTACCTAAAACCCCTGTATAAGCAAGTAAATGTCCTTTTTTTAGTCCTTTTCTAAAAACAGCCTTATTTCTCACTTTTGAAATGATAGTAATGCTAATATCAATCTTATCATTACCAATCGTATCACCACCTATAATTTTGATATTAAATTTTTTAGCCGTTTTTAAAAAACCTTTTTGCAAGGCTTTAATCTCATCTTCACCTAGGCTATTTGGCAAGGCAAGCCCTAAAAGTGCGTATTTTGGCTTAGCATTCATCACAATAGCATCTGAAATATTTACCAGCATTGCTTTTGTAGCAATTTGCTCTAAAGTAAGCCATTCTCTTTTAAAATGCACATTTTCAAAAAACAAATCCTTACTCAAGCACCATTTATCGATAATAGCACCATCATCGCCATTTTTTTCATTTAAAAAAGCTTTGATTATAAAATCTTCCTTATTCATAAAAAGATTTTATAAAATTTCCTTTTAAATTCTAGTGAATTTTAAAAAAATTCTATATAATACTTATCAAAAGGAAAAAGCATGAAAAATTTAGAACTTAGAATTTTTAGATTTGATAAACAAAAAGATTATGAGGCTTATTATAAACCCTATGTTTATGATAATTATGAAAATTTTGCTACTCTTTATGACTTGCTTTTGCAAGTGCAAGATGATGATATTTATTTTGATTTTGAAAAAAATGATAAAAGCTATATCGTAGTCAATAAAGAATTTTTACCATTAAACACACCTTTAGATATCTTGGTGAAAAAATACGATTTTAATCTCATCATAGAGCCACTAAGCACCAAAAGATCAGTAAAAGACCTCATTATCAACAAAGATGATTTTTTAGAAAAATTTAAATACCTTGCTCCATTTGCAAATGAGGAAGATAAAAAGCTTTATGAAAAATATGATTATTTGTATTATTCAAGCGAAATTTTAGACTTTTTACCTGAATATATGGGCGATGCAGTGTTTTATCTGGCTTCAAAAATGATAGAAAAATATCCTGATAAAAAAATAAAAATTTTAAAGACAATTTGCGATACGCAAAAAGGCATCTTTTATCATCTTACAAGTAAAAATGAAGATTTAGAAAATACTATCAAAAATTTACAAAAAGAAATCATAGATTTAAAACTTATCAACGAAGCGGCTTTGGAATTTGACTTGCCAAAAATCAATGCTTTTGATAATGAAATCAAAGAACTTGGTGAAATTAAATATGATTTTAATGATTTTAATATCGCATGTTATGGTTTTAAGATCAAAGATGATATAAAATCAAAAATCAAAGCTCATTTTATCTCTTATGAAAATAGCGATAAAAACAATGGATTTTCACTACTTCAACTAAACCCTGAACTTAGCTATAAAATGGCAGCAAGTATTCTCCTTGATGCTTACGATAGTGGTGCTGATTTTATGGTGGTAAATCAAGCAAAAGATTTTTATATGTTTGATACTTGCTCAAAAAAACTTATGCAAAGTAGTGGGAGGGAATTTAAGGATTTTTATGTTTTAAGTTATTTTGAATTCCTTTCTTTAATCCAAGGCATTAAAAATCCTTCTTTGCAAAATCATGACTTGAAAGTAAGTTTGATATGAAAATTTCTTTAGAATGTAAAGATTTAATCGTCGAAAAAGCCTTAGAGCTTTTTTTAAAAGAGCATTTAGTGATGAAAAAGGACTGCGATTTTATCATAAGCGATGAAAAAATCTCTACTCAAAAGCCTTTATTTATCATCGCTAAAAATTCGCCCTTTTTAAGTTTGCCTTTTAGCAAAGAAGCTCTCATGAATTCCTTAAATGAATTCGATAGCGCGCTAAAAGCAACAGCTCAAAAACTAGCCGATGAAAGAAGAAGAGTGCTAGAAGCAAGGATAGATGAAATCGCAAATGAATTTAAAAGAGACTATCAAAGCAAGATAGATCTTGCTATCAGCGAGCTTAAAGATAAACTGGTTAAAGCTTTAATGTATGAATAATGAATTTATAAGCATTAAGGATTTTTTACAAGGTAAGAAAAATATCCATTTTAACGACTCTACCCAGCCCAATAAAAAAGAAAAAACCAAAAAAACCTTGCCTAAATTATATACAAGCATAGAAAGTGGCATATATAAGGGTAAAAAACTGCTTTTACCTAGTCTTCAAACCACAAGAAGCACTAAAAGTATCGTAAAAAAATGTGTTTTTGATGTCTTAAGATCAGATTTAAGAAATAAAATTTTTATCGAAGCTTTTGGAGGAAGTGCTTTAATGGCTGCTGAAGCTTTAAGCAATTACGCTCTTAAAGCTTATGCTATAGAACTTGATTTAAACGCTTATAAAATCGCTTTAGAAAATGCTAAAAATATAGATACAAACTTAAAAGTAATTCATGCTAATACTTTTGAAATACTGCCTAAACTTATAGAAGATTCTAAAAAAGATATCATTTTATATCTTGATCCGCCTTTTGATATAAGGGAGGGTTTTAGTGGAATTTATGAAAAAATTTATAATTTTTTAGAAAAATTAAAATTAGATGCTTTATTTTGTATCGTTTTAGAACATAATTCTAAAATCAAAACTCCTGATAATATAGCAAATTTTACCAAAATAAAAGAAAAAAAATTCGGATCAACTAGTCTTAGTTTTTATCAAAAAAATATTCTAGAAGAATAAATTTTTAATCTTGGAACACTTATTGCTTCTTTTATTCTAACTATCAGATTAAAGGAAGAATCGATGAGGGTTTTAATATTTTTTTTACTTTTGATGACGACAAGTGTTTTTGCAACACAAATAAAAGATATAGCCAATACCGTAGGCGTAAGAGATAATCAGCTCATAGGTTATGGTCTTGTTGTAGGATTAAATGGAAGCGGCGATGGAACAAGCTCTAAATTTACACTACAATCTATCTCAAACCTTTTGCAAGGTATGAATATCAAAGTAGATCCTAACGATATCAAATCAAAAAACACAGCAGCAGTTATGGTTACAGCCAAACTTCCAGCCTTTGCAAAAAGCGGAGATAAACTTGATATTACCGTTTCATCTATGGGTGATGCAAAATCTTTACAAGGTGGAACACTTTTACTGACTGCACTTCGTGGAATTGATGGGGAAATTTATGCTATAGCACAAGGCTCTATCTCAACAGGAGGTTTAACACCTAGACCAGGAGGAACAGGTTCTCACTCAACTGCTGCAACTGTAATGGGTGGAGCGAATGTAGAAAGAGAAATTCCACAAAATTTTAGCCAAAACAATGATCTAACCTTAAGTTTAAAAGTAGCGGATTTTAAAACCGCAAGCGATATAGAAAGAATTTTAAATACTATATTTGAAGAAGATGTGGCTAGAGCTATTGATTCTCGCACAGTAAAACTTAAAAAACCTGAAGATCTTTCAAATGTTGATTTTATGGCAAGAGTTTTAGAACAAGATATAGCTTATAAACCACAAAGCAAAGTTATCATCGATGAAAGAACAGGAACGGTGATCGCAGGAGTGGATATTGAAGTCGAACCTGTTTTAATCACTCATAAAGATATTACCATAAAAATTGATCCAAACAATAATGCAGCAGCAGCTCAAAATGAGATCGATATGAAAGATGGTGGCTTTGTAGATCCTAATTCAAATACCCTAAGAATCAACAATGCCAAAAGCACAGTTGCAAATATAGCTAGAATGCTAAACAAACTTGGAGCAACGCCAAATGATATCATTGCTATCATGGAAAATTTAAAAAGAGCGGGTGCTATCAATGCAGATTTGGAGATCATCTAATGAAAGTAGATAATTTTTTAAGCACTTATAGTATGAATAATGCCTTGCTTGAACGCGCAGCTAAGGCAAGAAGCTTAGAATCTGACTTTAAGATCAACAACAATGAAATCATAACAAAAACCAAAGAAGATGAAGCCTTAAAAGAGCAAACGGATGCTTTTGAAGCTTTTTTTCTAAAACAAGTTTTAGATGTATCTTTAAAAAGTCAAAATTCACTCTTTGGAAAAGATGCGAGTGATGAAATTTATTCATCTATGTATAATGATACCATGAGTAAAGCCTTAAGCGGTGGCATGGGATTTTCAAAATTATTATACGATTTTTTAAAAGAAAGGGGTTAAGTTTTTTAAATTTAGGTCGATATGGTTTGTAGAGGATTATAACTAAGATCAAGGAGGCAGAAATGATCAATCCTATACAACAAAGTTATGTGGCAAATACCGCATTAAATACAAATAGAATAGATAAAGAAACTAAAACAAACGATACTCAAAAAACGGAAAATGATAAAGCGAGTAAAATCGCAGAGCAGATTAAAAATGGTACTTATAAAATCGATACAAAAACTACGGCTGCTGCGATTGCTGACTCTTTAATCTAAAAACTTTCATTCTCCTTTTTTTGAGAGAGAAAAGGAGAAAATATGCTTAAACAAAGACTTGATGAAGTAAATGCTATCTTAGCAAAACTTATTGCTTTAACCGAAGAAGATATAGAAAATATCAAAGTGGCTAAACATGAGAGTGTAACGCCAAGTGTAGAAGAAAAAAACAAACTTATCGCAGAATTTATTACAGCTAAAAAACAACTTGATGTTGCCTTGGTTGAGCGAAATAATAGCTCTACAAAAGGGCTTAGTGAACTCTTAGATGATGAAGATAAACAAAAACTAGATCTACTTAAAAAAAATCTTCAAAACCTTCATAGTAAAAACAAAGAGTATGCTAAATTTGTTCTTATTGTCAAAGATTTTCTTGATGGCTTAGTAAATAAAATGTTTGATATCAATGATGGAACAAATAATGCTTATGGAGATAAAAAGACTACTCCAGAGTCAATTTTTAAAATCAATGTTTAAGGATTAAAGATGGGTATTTTTGGAACTTTATATACAGGTGTTACAGGCTTAAAGGCAAGCGAAGTTCAAATCGCAACAACTGGAAATAATATCTCAAATGCTAATGCAACCTTTTATACTCGTCAAAGAGTGGTACAAACTACAAATGGCTTTGTTACAACAGGAGGCGTGCAAGTTGGAACAGGAACAGCCATAGAAAGCATAGTCCGTTTGCATGATGAGTATTCTTACTATAAATTAAAAGGTGCATCTACTCAACTAGAATATACTAAATATATGGCTTCCACTTTACAAGAAATTGCGCAGCGTTTTCCCGACTTACAAAATACTGGAATTTTGCAAGATTTAGAAAATTATAACAAAGCTTGGAATGATTTTGCATCTAACCCCAACGAAAATGCCACAAAAATAGCCCTTGTAAAAGCTTCTCAGACCTTAACAGAAAGCGTTAATAACACTTTTGCAACCTTAGATAAAATCCAAAAAAAAGTAAATGATGATATTAAAAATACAGTTGATGAGATTAATAGAATTGGCGAAGAAATTGCTACTATAAATAAACAAATTTATGGACAAGAAGCCTTACCAACAGAACACGCAAATGAACTTAGGGATAGAAGAGATGAACTTGAGCTTACTCTTTCAAAGCTAGTTAGTGCAGTTGCAAGCAAAAATGAAATCAATCAAGACAATCGCCTTGATACAACCATCACTGATCCAGGACATCAATACAATCTAAGTATAGAAGGTTTTAGTATAGTAGATGGAATAAATTTTCATCCTTTAAAGCTTGATTATGATGATAAAAATAAATCTTATAGCATTTATTATGAAACTCCTGATGAAAAAGTTCGTGATCTTACTGCAAAAATTAGCGGTGGACAGCTTGGTGCTCAACTTGACTTACGCGGTAGAAACTATAGCAAAAGCGAAGGAAAATATGAAGATGGAATTATCCAAGGTTATATGGATTCTTTAGATACTTTTGCTAAGACCATGATCAATGAAACTAACAATCTTTATGCAAGTTCTGCGAAAAGTTCTGTTACTTCTGATTATCTATCTGGGCTTAAGGGAGATATTCCTTTAGTTAATTACGACAGAACCATACAACCTGGAAGTTTTGATATAGTTATTTATGATGATAAGGGCGATAAAAAACTTACAAAAACCATTACCGTTGATGTAAATACCACTATGGAAGATATTATGCGTCAAATCACTGCTAACACAGATGATAATGGAGATAATAATGCAAACAATGATGTGGATGATCATATCAATGCAAGTTTTAGCTACGATGCAAAAACTGGAGATGGTTTATTTCAAATCAATGCAAAGTCAGGCTTTAAAGTGGCCATAGAAGATAAGGGCACAAATTTCGCAGGTGCGTTTAGTATAGGTGGTTTTTTCAGCGGAACTGATGCAAGTAATATGAAAGTAAAAGATTCCATCTTAAATGATCCAAGCACAGTAAGAGCAAGCTTAAACGGTGTTGATAGTGGAAATGATATGGCAAATAAAATCATACAACTTCAATATGATAAAGTGAATTTTTACAATGAAGATGGAACAATTGATAATCTTACTATGGAAGAGTATTACCGCAAGCTTACGGGTAAAATAGGCTCTGATGGTGAAAACAATAATGTTGTAAATGCGAGTAATCAAACGCTTTATAACTCCGTTTATAGCGAATATCAATCTAAAAGCGGGGTAAATACCAACGAAGAATTAGCCGCTCTCATACAATGGCAATCAAGCTATGGCGCTGCAGCAAAAATCGTAACCACAGTAGATCAAATGCTAGATACCTTATTAGGGCTTAAATCCTAAGCTCTAGCGGTATCTAGTGAAAAATTTTACCCCACTTAAAAACAAACTTGATTCTTTGGTCAAAGAAAAAAATACCAACAAAGCTCTTTTTGAAAGTCCTGATCCTTTGCAAGTTGCTAAATTTCATAATGATGAATTTATCGCTTTACTTTGTGCTTTATTTGCTTATGGGAATGCTAAAAATATAGTCAATTTTTTAAAAAAACTTGATTTTTCTTTGCTTGTTTTAAGCCAAAAACAAATTCAAAAAGAACTTAAAAATTTAAAATATCGCTTTCAAAATGAAAAGGATATACAAGAAATTTTTCTCACTTTTGCAAGACTTAAAAATGAAATTTCACTCCATGAACTTTTTAGTACAGCCTATCAAAAAAGAGAAAATACCACCGATGCAATCCTAGCTTTTTTGCAAAAAATCAAGACTTTAAATTCGTATTCGAGTTATGGTTATGATTTTTTCTTTGGTAAAATTTGGCAAAATACCCCTACTTCACCTCTTAAGCGTTATAATATGTATCTAAGATGGATGGTTAGGAAAGATGAGCTTGATCTTGGACTTTTTACCAAAATTCACACCAAAGATCTTTTAATCCCTCTTGATACACATACGCATAAAATTTCCTTGACTTTAGGTCTTCTAAAGCGTAAAATATACGACTATAAAAGCGTTTTAGAACTCACGCATAATTTAAAAAGATTGGATGCAAATGATCCTATAAAATATGACTTTGCGCTTTATCGTTTGGGGCAAAATAAAGAACTTAGCAAACTAAAGGAGTAAAAAATGGGCTTTGAACATCTAGATACGATTTATTATTTTGTATTGTTTTTTGTAGCTCTTTTTGCAGGATTTATTGATTCTATTGTGGGTGGAGGTGGGCTTATCACACTTCCTGCACTTATAGCTTGTGGAATTCCTGCACATCTATCCTTAGCAACCAATAAACTCCAAAGTGTTTTTGGCTCTTTTACAGCAACTTTAACTTATTTTAAATCAACCACCCTGCCCCACCTTGCTTATGGCATTTTTTTTACAGCCTTGGGTGCAGCCATAGGAAGTTATAGTGTGCTTTTTGTAAAAGATGAGCATTTAAAACTTATTATTTTGATTTTCTTAACTTTGACTTTTTTATACACTGCTTTGCGTCCTAGTTTGGGTAAACACGGGAGTGAAGCAAAGATAAAAAATATCAAAATTTTTCATTTAATTTGTGGCTTAACTTTGGGTTTTTATGATGGTTTTTTAGGGCCTGGGACGGGTTCATTTTGGATTTTTGCTTGCGTAATGCTACTGGGTTTTAATATGAAAAAAGCAAGTATTAATACAAAAATTCTAAATTTCACTAGCAATGTCGTTGCTCTTTTTATCTTTTTGTGGCAATATGAACTTTTATGGATAGTAGGTTTGCTTATGGGTGTAGGACAAATTTTAGGGGCCTATCTTGGTTCAAAATTAGTACTTAAAACCAATGGTAAATTTATAAAAACCTTATTTTTAATCGTCGTAGGTGCTACTATCATCAAGGTTGCTTGGGATTATTTTTCTTAAAAATTTACTCCTGAGCTAAGTTCCCATATAGGTAAAAAAATTCCAAGTGCTAAAAACAATACTAAAATCGCAACCCATAAAGTCATTATAGGTTCTAAAAAGCTTAAAAACTTGTCCATTAAATTTTCACTTTTGTTTTTATAATATTTCGCAATCTCCTCACTCAAAAACTCAAGCTTAGAACTTTTCATCGCTATACTCAACATAGAAAAAACCAAAGGATCAAAAAGATCTACTTTTTTAAAGGCGTGACTTATTTCAAGGCCAGAATCCATAAATGTTCTAATTTCTTGATAATACAATAATACCTTTTTATTATTTAAGGCCAAAGTGGCTAATTTAAAAGCTTCCAAAAGAGAAATGCCACTTTTTAAAAGTAAAGAGAAAATCATAAAAAAAGAATAATTTTGCTGATAAATAATAAATTTAGATAACAAAGGAAGTTTTAAAAGCAAGCTATCGCAAAAATATGAAAAGAAATAATATTTTCTATATAAAAATAAAGCAAGAAATAAAATAAGTGCGATCAAACAAAACACAAGCAAAATATACTTATCCAAAAAATTATAAATATAAATTATAAGCTCGGTTATAAAGGGTAAGGCTAAATTTAAATCCTCAAATAAATCTTTAAAATTAGGCACAACAAAAAGCATGAGTAAAACAAAAGCCGCGCACACACTTAAAAAAACAATCAAAGGATATCTTAAAGCTTTTTTGACTCTTTGTTCATTTTCTACATTATTTTGTCTTAATCTTGAAATTTGCATGAAAATTTCACTTAATTTTCCTGTGTTTTGGGAAGTTTTAATAAGGGCTAATTCCGCATGAGTAAGCCCAAAATTTGCATTTTCAAAAGCAAGGCTTAGATTTTGTCCTAAATTTAAATTATCGCAAAGCTTGGCAATCATCTTGTGAGAATATATTTTATCAAGCTCCTTTAAAGCATCTTTTATACTGATTCCTACTTCGCAAAGCAAAGATAATTCTTGAAAGAAAAGGATAAATCTTGCATCATCTAATCTTTTAAAACTTGCTTTTTGTATCTCTTTGATATTTAAAATTTCCCATTTTTTAGCGATAGCTTTTGCTTGAGCTTCATTTAAATTTTTAGCCCTTAAATGCTTTTTCTGTTTTGTTTTGCCTTTAATCTCGAGCTCATAAAGCTTCATTAAGTACCCTTAAAAGCTCATCTATGCTAGTTATACCCTCTTTTGCTTTTTGCAAACCTTGCTCAAACATACTTTGAAAACCCTTTGCTTTAGCAAGCTCTAGAATTTTATTTTTATAACCACCCTCTCTAATAACTTGAGCTATTTCCTCATCGATATATAAACACTCACTGATGAGTTCTCTACCTTGATATCCACTATGATGACAATACTCGCAGCCTTTAGCTTCAAAAAAATCACCTTTTATTTCATAAACCTTAGTGCTTTTTTGCTTGCATTTAGGACAAAGTTTGCGCACTAAACGCTGGGCAATGATAAGCCTTAAAGCAGAAGCGATCAAATAAGGCTTTGCACTCATGTCAATTAATCTATCTATGGTAGAAATGGCATTATTTGTATGCAAGGTACTTAAAAGCAAGTGTCCTGTTAAAGAAGCCTTAATCGCTATATCAAGACTCTCCTCATCTCTGATTTCTCCTATCATGATAATATCAGGATCTTGTCTTAAAATAGCTCTTAGGGCATTATTAAATTCAAGCCCTGCTTTTGGATTTAGCAAAATTTGCTGAATTAAAGGCATTTTATATTCTATAGGATCTTCCACAGAAATTATTTTCTTTTCTATGCTTTTTAGCTCATTTAAACAAGCATATAAACTTGTACTTTTTCCACTTCCTGTAGGACCTGTTAGTAAAATCATTCCATAAGGGTTGTATAGGGCTTTTTTTAGAATTGTAAGATTTTTTTCGCCCAAATTTAAATTTTCTAAATCCAAAATTTCTTCGTTGTGTTTTAAAATTCTTATCACAATGCTTTCGCCATTTTGCAAAGGCAAAGATGAAATCCTAAAATCATATCTATTTTCTTTGATTTTAAGCTCAAAATTTCCATCTTGTGCCTTTCTTGATTCTGCAACATTAAGCTGCGATAAAAATTTAATATGAAAAACCAAAGCCTCATAAATATCTTTTTCAAGACAAGCAAATTCGCGTAAAATTCCATCTACTCTAAATCTTATCAAAGCATCATTTTCTCTTGCTTCTATATGTATATCACTAGGATTAAATTCAAGAATTTCATCGAGTATAAAATCAAAAATTTGACTGATGCAACTTTGCTCATCTTGACTTCTATTTTCTTTCCATTCTAATCTAAGATTTGTGCTTAAATTTTTAAGTTTTTCTCTAACTTGAAGTTTATATAAAAATTTCATAATCTTAAATTCACTTGCGATCAAAACTTCTATATTCTTAACTTCATAAAAAATTCTAATCTCATCTAAAAGCTCTAAAGAACAAGGTTTGGAGCTTGCTATATGAAGTGTATTTTCTTTACTTAAAATGGGCAAGATTTTAAATTTAAAAAGAAAACTACATGGAAATTTTTCACCCAAACTAAAATCAAGTTCCTCTAAAGTAAAATAAGAAATATTTTTATCACTAGCCAAAGCTTTTAGAAAAATTTCACTATCGATTTTATACTCACGATCAATTTGCTCAAGGGTGATTTTACCATTAATATAATCTTCAAATAAAAATCGCTCAATCATCTATTTCCTTATCAAATTCAATCAAGCCATAATAACCTACATAAGTATCCAAAGCTTGCTTAGCCTCCTCATCTTTTCCTAAAGCTTGTTTAGCCTTGGCAAATAAAACCCATGAGTCTGAATTTTTTCTATCGATGTCATTGGCTTTTAAAGACCAAAAAATAGACTTTTCATAATCTTTGTTTTCATAATACTGAGTAGCTAAATTCATGGCTTTTTGATAGCTTGGATTTTGGTAAAAACTCCTTTTTAAATCACTTATATTTAAAATCTTAGAATAAATATCAATTTGAGTTTTCAACTCCTCTTCTAACTCATCTTTGCTTTCATCTTTGGATAATCTTTCTTGTAAAATTTTATTTTTTTCATTTGCAATTTGCGCTTGTGTAATTTGCCAATTGAGTGTTTTTTTATATTCTAAAGCTTCTAAAGCTAAGGCCTTTTGTTTGTAAAAATCTTGCACCATAAAAAAGCTTATAAGCATGCATGCTATCAAAATGGCAAAGATAAATAAAAACTTAAAATATTTTTTCAATAAATATCTTTTATATTTATCCTCAAGCTCGCGCACTCTTTCTTCTATATTCATTTTAAAAATCCCTGTTCTAATGCGCTTAGTCTTAAAATATAATCTTGACTTTTTTTATTGTTTAAATAGGTGTTTAATTCGCAAAAACTTTGAAGTATCTTGTCTAAATACCTTAAATTTCCTTGATAAATTTTCATAAGAAATTTTAAAGATTTTTGGGGAAAGTCTTGATTAAATTTCATTTTGATATAATTGCTTAATTCATTTATATCAGGTTTTTGAAGCCAAAAAATAGCACTAAAACGACTTTTAAAATACTCCTCTTCAAAAAGATTGATTTTTTTTATGTGAGCTAAGTACAAAACTCATTTCATCGCTATAAATCCGAATTAGTTCTAATACATTAGGACTATACATCCCCACTTCATCTAGTATGATAATTTTTCGTTTTTTATCTTGTATAAAATGATGAAAATCTTTTTCATCTGTAAAAATTTCATTGGTAAAATCTTCATTATGATATAGCGCAAGTCTTTGCAATAAAACACTTTTCCCACTACCGCTTTTACCCCAAAGCAAAATCAAAGCTTTATTTTTTAATAAGGCATTGATTTGATCAAAACATTCTTGTCTAAAAGCAATTATATTATTCATTGTATTTAAATCCTAACTCCCTAAGACTAGGTATATTTGCATTATCTACTATGCTTGGGGTGATGATAAAAACAATTTCTGTGATATTAGAATTTTCATCTTCACTTCTAAATAAAGAACCCAAAATGGGAATTTTAGATAAAAAATTAACAGAATTATCATTTTGTGAGCGATTATGAGAGATAAGTCCGCCCAAAATTAAAGTTTGATTATTTTCTACTTGCACCACGCTTGAAAGCTTTTTTTGAATTGTATCAGGCGCGATAATGCGGGGTTCTTTTTGTCTTTTATTATCCTCTGGGTATTTAAAGTCGCTTAGACTTGGATTGATCCTAAGCATGATTTTTCCATCATCAGAAATTTCGGGCAAAATATTAAGCAAAATTCCTATGAAAATAGAATAATTACTATAACTCTCACTTACAGTTGTGCCATTTTCAGTACCTTTAGAGGTTTCTTTTACTTGATAATTCACAGTATCGCCTATGGAAATAATGGCTTGTTGATTGTTTAAAGCCATTAATTTAGGATTAGATAAAACACTGGTTTTTCCACTTTGAGATAAAAAATTGACAATGGAATCAAAATTCAAATTCGCTCTTAAACCCAAATTTTTAACAAAACCTTGACCATTTTGTATTTGCATAAAAGAATTTGTATTATCGCTCGTTTGAGAATTTAATCCTATATTGAAATTTTGCCAATTGATCCCACTAGAATGATTTTTATTAAGATTTACAGCAAGTATACTCACATCTATAATAACTTGTTTTTTAAGACGACTTTCAAGCTTTTGTAAATAAGCTTTTACGCGTTGAAGCTGAGAATGCGTTCCAGTAACGATAACAAGCCCAGCATTTGGATTGACTATAGGTGCTTTTATATCATAGTTTTCATGTGAGGAGCTAAGCAAAATCATAATCTCTTTTTCTATATTTTGCCAAAAGTCAAATTTTTCCATACTTTTAATCATATTATCTTCATTATCTTCAAAAGCGCTATAATACTCACTTTGCCTTGGCTTAGAATCCACCGAAGCCTTGGTTATGCTTTGTCCTTCTCTAACTGAAGTAATATAGTTGATTTTAAAAATTCTAGTTTGCAAAGCAGAAATTTTTAAAATCTTGCCATCAAATTTATAAGCTAGATCCTGTTCTTCTATAAAAAGTTTAAAAATTTCATCTAAACTCATTTGGTGGATATTGATACTGCTTTGAATGGCTTTTAGTTTTTCCTTAGCAATTGTATCTTTAATTACCACGCTAAAAGAGCAATAACTAGCAAGTTCTTTTAGGCTTTCTTCTATGCTTAGATCTTCATTGATATTTATATCAAATAAGCGTTTTTGGCATTCCATGGCATAAATAAGATTGGTAAAAAATAGAATCTTAATAAATATTAATCTTATCATTGTTTTTAAACGCTATTTTAAAATCCAAAGTATCATATCTTAAAATAATTTCTTTTGTAGTAATATCAGTAATCACGGCCTCCCCTATCTTATCACCCTTTTTATACCATTTATTATCAATCTTTACTCTATCAAGCATAATAGCAATAATTTTTATGTCTTTGATTTTTTCAAAAGTAGGATTAAAGAATGGATTTTGAAGATTTCCAAGCTCTACATTCTGCTTGGTGTTTAAAATCTTAAAATATTCTTCAAAATCCTCATATGATAACAAAGTGCAAAAGCACAATGTTATACTTAAAAAATATTTTATCAGCTCTCAACCTCATCGCTAAAATCAGCCATAGCAATTCTTTTAAGCTGTCTATAACGGCGTTGTGCATCTTTTTTATTGCGCTCAAATAATTCTTTTGCATGCTCTGGATTTGATTTTTTCAAAGAATTATAACGCACCTCATTCATTAAAAAGCTTTCATAAAGATCCCAATCAGGCTCTTTTCCTACCATAGTTAAAGGATTTTTGCCTTGTTCTTCTAGTCTTGGATCAAAAGTATAAAGAGGCCAATAACCGCATTTTGTAGCAAGTTCACCTTGCTCGCCTGAATATCCAAGCCCACCCTTGATACCATGAGCGATACAAGGAGAATAGCATATAATCAAAGAAGGACCATCATAAGCTTCAGCTGCCATAATAGCTTTGATTAAATGGCTATAATTTGCCGTAGAATTAACTTGTGCTACAAAAATATAACCATAAGTCATAGCAATCTGACCCAAATCTTTTTTCTGTATAGGTTTTCCTGCTGCGGCAAATTGCGCAACTGCACCTGTTCTTGAAGATTTTGAACTTTGGCCCCCTGTATTAGAATACACTTCTGTATCAAGTACTAAAATATTTACATTTTCACCGCTTGCTAAAACATGATCAAGCCCGCCATAACCTATATCATAAGCCCAGCCATCACCACCAAAAATCCAATGAGATTTTTTACTTAAAAAATGTTTTAAATTTAAAATATCCTGAACAGCTTTAATATCAGTATTTTGCTCTAAAATAGGTATCATCTTATCTTTGATTTCTACCGATTCTGCACCTTTGTCTTTATTAGCAATCCATTCTTTAAACAATGCTGCTAAAGCATTAGGTACTTTTTGCATATTTTCATTCATAATATTTTCAATGCGATATCTTGTATTTTCAGTTGCAATTTTCATACCCAAACCAAATTCGGCATTATCTTCAAACAATGAATTCCCCCAAGCAGGGCCATGTCCATTTTTCACGCTTTTTCTATAAGGAGTAGAAGGAGCTGAACCTCCATAAATCGAACTACATCCCGTAGCATTAGCGATAATCATTCTTTCACCAAATAATCTAGTAATCAAAGTAATATAAGGAGTTTCACCACAACCTGGACATGCTCCATGAAATTCAAATAAAGGTTGAGCAAACTGAGCCCCTTTGGTGCTTTCTTTATTTAAAATATCATCTTTGTAAGTAATTTCTTTAAATAAATAATCTGCATTTTCTTGCTCACCAAAATCCATTTCTTCTTGAAGAGGAACCATAACCAAAGATTTTTCCTTAGTAGGACACTCATGCACACAAAGCTCACAGCCTGTACAATCAAGTGGAGAAACCTGAATTTTGAAGCTCAATTTTTCACCTTTAGTACCCTTAGCTTCTAAAGCATGATCTTTTACTCCTCTTGGAGCTTTAGCCATTTCTTCATCATTGATTAAAAATGGTCTAATAACCGCGTGCGGACATACAGAAGCACATTGATTACATTGGATACAATTAGCCTCTATCCATCTTGGTACCATTACCCCAACGCCGCGTTTTTCGTATTCTGTCGTTCCATGCTCAAAGCTTCCATCTTCATAACCTAAGAAAGTAGATACAGGTAATTCATCTCCTTTTGCTGCATTCATAGGTTTAACGATCTTTTCAACAAATTCAGTACCCTTGTAAGCATTGATTTGTTCTTTTTCTTTGATTTCTAAATTTTTCCAGCTTGGATCAACTTCTACTTTTACAAGCCCATCTGCTCCTACATCAATAGCTTTGTAATTCATCTCTACAATAGCATCGCCTTTTTTGCTATAAGACTTATAAGCTAATTCTTTCATATATTTTTGAGCATCTTCATAAGGAATGATTTTTGCAAGTTTGAAAAAGGCGGATTGCATAATAGTATTTGTGCGATTTCCAAGTCCTATATCACGAGCAAGTTTTGTAGCATTGATAATATAAAAATTCACTTCTTTTTCAGCCAAAGTCTTCTTAACTGCATCTGGAAGTTGTCTTATAGTTTCTTCAGCATTCCAAATACTATTTAAAAGGAAAGTTCCTCCTTTTCGGATTCCTGCTAAAACATCATAAATTTCAAGATAAGCCGCTACCGAACAAGCGATAAAATGCGGAGTTGAGACAAGATAAGTTGAACGGATTGGTTTTTTAGAAAATCTTAAATGGCTTCTTGTATAGCCCCCTGATTTTTTAGAATCATAAGCAAAATACGCTTGTGCATAAAAGTCTGTTTTATCTCCGATGATTTTAATAGAATTTTTATTAGCACCCACAGTACCATCTGCACCTAGCCCATAAAATAAACATTCTATAGCGCTTTCATCTCCTAGTGAAATTTTTTCACCTGTTTGCAAAGAAGTATGAGTAACATCATCGATAATACCCACTGTAAAACCATCTTTTGGATTATCAAGTTTAAGATTTTCAAATACCGCTATCATTTGTGCAGGATCAACATCTTTAGAAGAAAGTCCATATCTTCCTCCTACGATAATAGGAGCATTTTCTTTACCATAGAAAGCTGATTTAATATCAAGATATAAAGGCTCTCCAAGACTTCCTGGCTCTTTAGTTCTATCTAAAACAGCTATTTTTTTCACAGATTTTGGCATAACATCAAAGAAATATTTTAAACTAAAAGGACGATATAAATAAACCTTTACAATCCCTACTTTTTCACCCTTAGAATTAAGATGATCAACAACCTCTTCAAGGGTTTGAGTCACAGAACCCATAGCTATAACAATTCTTTCAGGTTCTTTGTGTCCATAATAAGTAAATGGCTTATATTCTCTACCTGTGATTTTTGAAATTTCTTGCATATATTCATTTACAACATCTGGTAAAGCATCATAAAAACGATTGCTTACTTCTCTTGTTTGAAAATAAATATCATCATTTTGTGCCGTACCGCGTGTTTTAGGGTTTTCAGGATTTAAAGCACTATTTCTAAATTCAAGCAAAGCTTTGCGATCTAACAATCTATCAAAATGCTCATAATCCATTACTTCAACTTTTTGAATTTCATGCGAAGTTCTAAAACCATCAAAGAAATGCAAAAATGGCACTCTTCCTTTAATCGCACATAAATGTGCAACTCCAGCTAAATCCATAGTTTCTTGCACAGAATGCGAACAAAGCATAGCAAAACCAATTTGTCTTGCAGCATAAATATCTTGATGATCACCAAAGATAGATAAAGCTTGCGCTGCTAAAGAACGCGCTGCCACATGGATTACACAGGGGAGTAATTGCCCTGCAATTTTATACATATTTGGAATTTTTAGTAATAAACCTTGAGAAGCTGTATAAGTTGTGGTTAAAGCTCCTGTTTGCAGTGATCCATGCACAGTACCTGCTGCACCTGCCTCACTTTGCATTTCAACGATTTTTACTGGAACACCAAAAAGATTTTTTTTACCCGCAGCTGCCCACATATCAGTATAATCAGCCATAGGAGAGCTGGGTGTAATAGGATAAATACCGGCTACTTCAGTAAAGGCGTATGCAGCATATGCAGCGGCCTCATTTCCATCCATAGTTTTCATAATTTTACCCATAGAAACCTTCCTTTTATTATTAATTGATAATTTTTATAATTTTTTAGCTATCAATTTACTATAAATTCTCTTAAAAGGCGTTTAACAAAAACTTGAAGTTAGTTTAATCATTTTTTATATATAAAACCGATTTATAGGCACTTGGAAATACTATAGAATAGCGTTTTAACTCATCTTCATCTCCATAACCACAACTTAAAGCTAAGGGGGTAATATTTGCTGCCATTGCTGCTTGGATATCTAAGATCGTATCGCCTATCATATAGGCATTTTCTTTAGTTTTTTGCATTTTTTCTAAGGCTAAAAGTATGGGTTCTGCATGAGGTTTTGGATTTGTTACATCTTCAAGTGTTATTAAAGTTTTAAAGAATTTTTTCACTCCTAAATGCTCTAACAACAAGGGAGTAAATTTTCCACCCTTAGTTGTCACTATACCTAAGTCCGCAATTTCAAAAGCTAATTCTAAAGCTTCTTTTGCCTTAGGCAAAAGAGTAGTCTGCTCTAAATAAATCTGTGAATAAATTTCACGATAAGCTAGAACAAATTCTTGACTCAAATGCGCTTTTTCATGGTAAAGAAATTTAAACATATGCTCTAAAGGATAGCCTATAAGATTTTTAATCTCTTCGTTATTTTTTGGAGTTAATCCAAGGATTTTAAAAGCTCCTTGGAAAGAATTTAAGATAGCATCAGTAGAATCAATCAAAGTGCCATCTAAGTCAAATAAAATAGTCTTTTTCATTAATTTAAAATAAATTTAGCCTCTACTCTTCTATTATCTGCTCTACCCTCTTTAGTGTCATTGCTCGAGCGTGGCTTATCTTGACCATAACCAACTGTCTGGATACGACTTTTATCTACACCGAATTTTTCAAGCTCTTTTGCAACGCTGTTAGCGCGTCTTTCTGAAAGCTTTTGATTGTATGATCTAGAACCTATATTATCAGTATGACCCTCTAAAATAGTATCATATCTTACATTTTCATCTAAAATTTGAGCAATTTCTTTGATTTGTTCTTCAAAGGCTGGGTTGATATTTACTTTATCAAAATCAAAATGTCCCTCTAAATAAATTGTTTTTTCGCAACCATTCTCATCCAACAAAGCACCCTCTCTTGGTTCTTCAGGACATTTTGATTGTGAAACTACAGGAGCTGGAGCAGGGGTTACAACTTGAGGTTTGCTAACCACTTCTTTTGTTTGCTCCACTACAACTTTTTCTTGCTTAGCGCCAAAACCAAAACTAATGCCCAAAGTTGAAACCCAACTATGATCTGCATCATGGAAAGAAATTTGATCTCTTGTTTCAAGTCTTAAAGCTAAAGAATCACTAAGGCGAAATTTTAAACCTGCTCCATAATGGCCAAATCCTCCACTTTTATTATCAAAAGCGCCTTTAGAAAAATCCTCGTATCCCCCACCAGCTAAACCATAAAAATAAAATTTCTCACCCAAATCAATGCCTTTAATAGCACTCAAATAAGTTCTAGTAATATCGGTGGTAAGAGTAGAATTTGTATATTTTACATCCGAGTAATGTTCTAAACCTAGTTCTAATTGATCAAGCCAAAAATCATCAAAATGATACCCTAGTCTAATCCCTGGTGCATAGCGATTATCCATATCTAAATTACCTTCAAAATAATTGTAATTCAAAGTAGGAGTAATTTCAAATTTTACATTGTTATCTGCACCAAATAAAACGCTTGCCAACCCTAAACATAGCAATAACTTTCTCATCAAAAGCCTTTCATAGATAAATTCACTTAAGCAGTACGAAGTTCAATTATATCATAAAATATAAAAAAAATAAATAGTAATATAGAGATAAAATATAAAAAGCGGGAAAATCCCGCCAAAGATTAACGTTTAGAGAATTGTGGGCTTCTTCTTGCTTTGCGGCGTCCATATTTTTTACGCTCAACAGTTCTGCTATCTCTAGTAAGAAGTCCTTTAGGTTTTAATAAAGCTCTAAAATCAGCATCCATAGCCGCTAAAGCTCTTGAAATTCCGTGTCTTAAAGCTTCTGCTTGAGCACTATAACCACCACCTAAAGTCGTTGCTTTGATATCCATTGAAGTTTCTTGCTTAGTTACAAGTAAAGGCTGAACTACTTTAAGTTTGATCGCTTCATGTCCACCAAGCCAAGTATTTAAATCGATACCATTAACGCTGATTTTACCGCTACCTGGTTTTACCCATACTTTTGCTATAGCAGTTTTTCTTTTACCTGTTGCATATGTTGTTGCCATGATTATTTTCCTTCTTTAGCAATTTGCGCAGTGTGTGGGTGCTCACTACCCGCATAAATTTTTAATTTTTTAAGCATTGCTCTACCCAAATTTGTTTTAGGAAGCATACCTCTAACTGCTAATTTGTATAATTTTGCAGGATTTTTTTCAAGTAAATCTCCGAATTTTTCACTTTTTACGCTTCCAAAATATCCTGAATGTCTGTGATAAAGCTTATCTTCTGCTTTATTTGCACCTGTAAATACAGCTTTTGAAGCATTGATGATAATCACATAATCACCACAATCAACATTAGGAGTAAAGCAGGGTTTGTTTTTACCTCTTAAAATTGTTGCTACTTCAGTTAAAAGACGACCAAAGCGTTTGCCTTCTGCGTCTAAAACAATCCATTCTCGTTTAACTTCGTTTGGCTTTGTTATCTTTGTCATAATTTTTACCTTTGCCAAAAATTTTTTAAAAATGAGATTATAATTATTTTTACTTAAATAATACTTAATTTAAGAATATTTAAAGTTTAGTAGCCTTTTTATTTTTATCTCGCTAGCACAGATAAAATATTACATTTTAAGTATATCCTTGTTAAAATTACTTTTTATTATATTAAAAATAAGGTTTTATTTTGTTTTCTTTAAAATTTAAAATTCAAGAGTATCTTTAATGTAAAAATTGTCTTAAGATAAACCCTGAAGAAGATGCTAAATTTTGTATATTTTGTGGAAAAGAATTAAATCATCCCGCAAGACAAAGGCTTGATTATATTTACAGTAAAAATCCCGCTATCATAGTAGCGCTTTTGGCAAAAGTTGCAAAAGCAGATGATAAAATCATCACAAAAGATTTATCCAAATTTATATCTTCTTTGTTCGATAAGATAGAGATGTTTTATTCTAAAGAATACAGTGGATTTAGAAATACTTATGCAAGCATTTTTGAGTATGAAAAAAATCAAGGCAGAAGTATCCATGAACTTTGCACTAGTGCAAGATTTTACGAGAAAGAAATCGATTTTCTCATATGTTTACTGCTTGATTTGATATATTATGATGCAAAAATGAGCGCAAATGAAAATGCTCTTATGGAAAATATCATCGTAGGACTTGGATTAAACCTTATAAAATTTAGAGAAGTAAAGCTAAAATATGAACAAATTTATAATTTTACTCATGAAAAAGCACAGCAAGAACAACCAAAAGAAGACAAATTTACAATCACTCTCGAACAAGCTTATGAAATTTTAAATTCTCATCCTAAGGATGATTTTGAAACTATCAAGAAAAATTATAGAAAATTAGCCAAAGAGTACCACTATGACAATCTCTACTCCAAAGAACTTCCACCTGAACTTTTAAAATAGCTCAAGAGATGATGAAAAAGATCAATTTAGCTTATGAAATCATCAAAGAAACAAGGGGTGTATAATGCTTATTTGTAATCATTGCAATACAAAAAATTTAGATGTAGCTAAATTCTGCAAAGAGTGTGGAAATAGTGATTTATACGATCCGCAAGCAGAAGAAAAACTAGAAGAAAAAAGAAGACTAGAAGAAGAGAAAAGAAAAATGGCTCAAGAAGAAAAAGAAAAATGGCTCAAACAAAGAAAAGAATTTATCACAAAACACAAAAGCAAAATCATAATTAGCATGGTGGTTTTATTTTTGATAGCTTTGGTAAGTATATATCAGTATTTTTATGGTGGAAAATACAGTAGAATGTATATAAGCAAACTTGAGGAAAAAATGCCACTACGATGATGAAAATAGCTGCAAAACGCTCCAAACCATCTATAAAGAAAAATGCGATGATGGAGATGGTAAAGCTTGTTTTGCTAGTATCTTTGTAAGCGGTGATTTAATAAAAGTAAAAATCGATGGACAGTGGAGCTTCTTAGATGAAAACGGGGAATTTATAGCAAAGCCTGAATTTGATAGTGCTTCGACCTTTAGCGAAGGATTGGCAAGAGTTGGGTTAAATGGAAAAATTGGTTTTATAGATAAAAGTGGAAAAATTATAGCAAAGCCTGAATTTGATGATATAGACTATTAAATCTCTATTATCTCCACCTTATCTTCTAAAACATAGACTAAAAAAGCTTGAGTTGATTTCTTAGCCAAAATCTTCTCGATAGCTTCTTTATAAAGCAAAACCTGCTCTTTGTGTTTGTTGAAATTCAAACCTGTTTTATAATCTATAATGATGGCTTCATCTTCACCCAAAGCAAGTAAATCAAGCTGTTTGATCTCACCTTGAAAACTCAAAGCTTGCTCTTTGAGTAATTTTTTATTTTCGATGAGTTTTTGAAATTGGGCATTAGCAAGTAAATTTTTTATCCTTTTAAAAAGCTTTTCAAAATCATCGTGATTTAAAAAATGTCTAAATTTACCACTCGCCTTCTGACAAAGAATGTCAAAATTTTCTCCTTGTGGAAGCTTTAAATTCTGCATAAAAAAGTGAAAAGCATTTCCAAAATAAATTTCATCCGAGCTTGTATTTTCTTTTCTTTCTATATCCTGTAAAGGAATTTTTTCAAATTCCATTAAGGCTTGAAAGCTTTCTTTTTGAGGCAAGGGGGTGTTATTGGTTTGAATTTCTATCTCGCCTAATTCTTGAATTTCAATATCAAGCATAGTGTTTAAATAGCTTGGATAGTTGCCATTTTGAAACGAGGCATTTCTTTTGATGATGATAAGATTGTCTTTTGCTCTTGTAAAAGCAACATAAAGCTTATTGATATCATCTTCGTAATCTGCTTTTGTGATTTTATCTATAAAAGCTTTATATTCGCTCTCTTGAGTCGCTTTTCGGTAGCTATCTTTTATGTGAAGCTCCCAACCTTGATCGATATCGTACTCAAGCATTATGGTTTTATTGTTGGGATTGTTTTTTGAAAGACTATCAAGTAAAATCACATGATCAAATTCCAAGCCCTTGGATTTGTGCACAGTCATGATATTTATACCTCTATTTTGCTCACTCATAATTTTTAAAGTGCAAGGCTCAAACAAAAGCTTTAAAAAATCATCCTTGCTTTTAGCGTATTCTATAAACTGAATCAAAGCCATATCATTAAGATCAAGTTTTAATTCTTTGATCAAATAAAGCACATTTTGCACAGCACTTTTTGCCAAATCAAGCTTTAATTTCAAAGGCTCAAAACCTAACATTTCTTTTAAAAAATGCAAGTAAAACTTATCGCCAAAAATGCAGTATTTAGCGTATTCTAAAAGCACTCTTATGCAGGCTTTATTTTCGAGTAAAATATTACTTTGAGTAAAGGCTGGGATATCTTGCTCGTGTAAAAAATCCAAAATCATATCCGCATCGTTATTTTTCCAACACAAAATGCAAATATCATCATAAATGATATTTTTACTTTTTAAAAATTTAAGCTGCTCTAGCAAAGCTTCTAGGGTTTTATCTTGAATTTCTTTAGCTTGATCTTTATCCACCTTTGTTTCTTGCGACTCGATCACACGCACAAAGCCACCTTTTTTGCTTTCTAAAGAAAGTTGAGGGGTGTAGTCTTTAATCTTGCTTTGAAAGGTTTTATTGACAAAATCAACCAAAATTTGTTTAGAGCGGTAATTGATCGTGAGTTGATCTTTTTGAATTTGTTTAAATTCAGTTTGCAACAAATCAAAAAGTTCTTTTTTGCCCTTTCTAAAACGATAGATACTTTGTTTTTTATCGCCCACATAAAAAAAGGTTCTATTTTTCTTCACGCCCTCGCCCGAAACAAGCTCGGCGATCAAAGGTCTTAAAATTTGATACTGCACCACGCTAGTATCTTGAAATTCATCGATTAATAAATGAGAAATATAGCCATCCAAGCGAAAATAAATCATATCTTTAAAATCACTTCTGATAAGATCTAGCACCCTTCGGCTAATATCGCTAAAGCTTAAAGTATTTTTATCTTTTTGGATGATATCTTTAGCCTTGCTAAAATGGCTTAAAAGATTCATTAAATTTGCGATCTTATATTCTTCAAGCTCTTTAGCATAAGCATCTAAAGCTTTGATGAATGCTTTTCTTTTTTGGCTGAATTTAACATCGCTATCTTCTAATTCTTGCAAGTATTTTGGAGCACCTGTTAAATTCAAAAGATCTGACTTTGCAAATTGGCTTAATTGAAGCACTTCATCTTTAAAATGCGTGCATAAATATTTATATCCTTTGACATGATCTAAGCTTAAACAATAAACCCTTAAATCATCATAGGCTTGATTGATAGAAGCTTTTGAAGGATTAGGAATCCTTACGCATTCTTTAAAATACGCATTTTCATAGAAATTCTCAAGCTCTTCAAAAAAATCATGATTATCTTCTAAACTCACCTTATAATAAGCTAAATCTTTTAATTCTTGGCGGTTGAGTAATTTTAAAAAAACAGCCCTAACATCGAGCTTTTCTTCACTTGTATCAAAATCACTACTTAATCCCAAATTTAAAGCAAAGGCTCTTAAAATTCGACTAAAAAAAGAATCAAATGTGCTTATCTTAAGCTCTTGTCTTAAAAACTCTTGTTTTTTCTTATCTCTTAAAAATATCAGCTCGTCTTCTTCGCACCCTAAAAGCTCACAAAGCTCTTTACACTCGCTTTTTTTACTTTCTTTTTCCAAATTTAAAAAAGTTTCGATAATCCTTTTTTTCATTTCGTTGCTTGCTTTTTTGGTAAAAGTTAGAGCTAAAATTTCATTTATTTTTGCTCCTTGTAAAATAAGAGCCACAAAACGCACACTTAAGGCAAAAGTTTTACCGCTTCCTGCGCTTGCTTCTAAGGCTAAAAAAGGCTTAAATTTCATCTAAAATCCTTTTTGTAGATGATTTTATAAGGGCAATACTCATCTTTATCGTTTTCAAATTCAATCTCTTCTTCTCTTTGCTCAAGCAAATCTTTTAGACATTCTTTAAGCTCATCCAAGCTTTTGGCCTTTTCTTCAACAAATTGCATTTGATTTAAATCATAAAATTTTGCTTCCGCATTTTCATCGCATAAAGCCTTATAAAAAGCTAGCTGAAAGGATTTTTCAGGGACTTTTCCACTTTTATAATCAATGATAAAATGTTTATCCTCAAGCTTATCAATACGATCAACAATACCCTTAAGCCTGATCGTATGATTTTGGATATTTAAAGCTTTATGATGTTCCTCTTCTTGCTCAATCACCTTATAACCTAATTTAAAATGCTCTTTTTCATTTTCGGCAAATTGTATAAATTTTAATTTAAAAATTTCAAGCTCAAGTTCGCTAATGCTGTATTTTGGATATTCTTGCTCTAACAAATCATTGAAAATTTTTAGGTTAAAATTATTTTTAGAATAATTCTTATAATAAAGCTCGAGCATTTTATGGATAAAATTTCCTTGATTTTTAGCCTTGCTTTCATCATTTAAAGCCCTAGGCTCAGGTAATTCTAAAATATAGCGATAAAAATAAGTTCTTTTTTGATATAAAAATAAATTCAAACGACTAAACGATAATTCTTTTTCGAAAATATCGTGTTTTAAAACAGGTACTTTTATAGGATTTAAATTTAACTCTACGCCTTGATAGTCGAGTTTTAAAGCATTTAAATAGGCTTTAGAAGGTGTGGTTTTTTCTTCAAAAAAATTAAAATCAAGCTCATCTAAAAAACGCGATCGAGTTTGCTCTTCATTCTCCACAAAACTAATGCTAAGTTTTTTAGCATTTTTCATCAAATTTTCATAATAAAGTCTTTGTAAATTCTCTCTTCTTTCATAGCTTATAAGCCCTGCTTTTTTACGCACTTCATTGTTTAAAAACAACTCATTAATACTTCTTTTAGGAACAAAATCTTCATTAAAATCAAGTATGACAACACCATCAAAACTAAGTCCCCTGCTTTCTAAAAGTCCCATAACAGTGACTTTTCCACCACCCACATAACTTAGCTTTATTTGATCTAATTGCATGAAAAAAAGTTGCATGAGTTCTTTAAGCTTTAAGGATTTGTTTTTGAGCAAGTCCTTTATAAAACAAAGCTCTTTTTGCACCAAATTCATAAGCTCTTGACTTTCATCTTTTAAAAAACTGTGGATTAAATTTTCAAAATACTGCAAATCACAAATTTGATCAAAGCGAGTTCTAAAATCTTCAAATTGAAGTTCTAAATAATGCAACAAAGTATTATGATAATCAAAAATCATTTTTTCTTGTTCGAAATAATTCTCATCTATCTTATAGATAAAAGCGTCTGAATTTGCTCCATTATATAAGGCTTTGATCTTTTGATAAAACAAACTTTCTTTAATGCTTACTCCACTAGCAAAATTTAACATATTGTTTTTATCAAAAAGTTTTAAAAGCTCACAAAAACTTTCATCAGGAGTGATAACAGCTATCTTTTCAGGATCTATTCCTGCTCGGACAAAATTAGAAATTTCATCCATAACAAAAGCACATTGTAAAGACCTAAGCTCAAAAGCCTTTAGCTTGACTAAAGTGTTAGGATTTGAAAGTTTTTCTTGTTTTAAAATCTTTTTTTGTGAAAGATTGACTTCATAAAACATATCAAGTTCCAAGTGTATATCTTTTAAAAAGTCAAGTTCTAGTAGGTATTCAAGATTAAATTTGCTTGTTTTAAAGCTTATGATTGTGCTTTTGATTTTAGAAATCTCACACAACAAATCCTCTTCAAATTTGCTTAAAAAACCTTGTAAATCATAATATATACTTTCGTATTCGTTTAAAAAATCTAAATTAAGTTTATATTCTTGAGCTAAGGATAAATCATCGTATAAATTGTGTTGCTTAAGCAAAAGAAGATAATTTGTATAAACCTCGTCTAAAATTTCTAAATGCTCATTATAAGTTGCGTAATAGTCATTGTTTTTAAGATCTTGTATACTTTTTTTTTCTAAACTTAATTCTTTAAAAAAAGAAAAAAGGTATTCGTTATTTTTCAAAAAAGCAAAAAATTCAGCTGAAATACCTAGTTTTTTTTCTAAATCTTTACTTTTTAAACAAGCTTCTTGCATTAAAAGCAAGCTCTCATAAGAGCTTGCTTTAAAAGAATTTACCACGCATACTCGATCTAAAAAATCTGATACAAGTAAAGCAGAATCAAGTAAAGCATTTTTAGCCTTTGCTTTTTCTTGATATTCTTTAATCTTTCTTGAGGAACTAAATATTCTTAGTATCATTGAGCATTTAATTCATAGCTAAAAAAGCCTGTTATTTCATCATCTGTGCTAAGTTTGATTTTTAACTGCCATCTGCCTTTTTCAAGCTGAGGCAAGGATACACTTAAAACTCCATCTTGAATTTGCCCTAAAAGTTTTTGATCAAATTCTCTTGTGTGAGGTCTTGTAAGTAAAATTTCACTCTTTAAATTTTGTATATTTGCTTGATCGTTTAAGGCTGTTATTTTAAATTGCGCTAGATAAGAATCTGCACTGATTGTATAACTTGCAATCTTTCTTTTACCAATCAAATCAATCTTATCATTTTGAAATTCAACCTTAAACAAGGTATCAAATTGCTCTTGTTGTTTTTGGATAATATTATAATTATTTTCAACATTTTGGTAAGAGTCAAAATAAAAATCATCCTCATATACAGGATAATTGCTTGCCACTATAATAGTTGCCACGCAAGCAACCACAATAGCAAAAATCGAAATTAAAATTCCATAAGGCCAAAAGGTTTTTTTACTTTCAAGCATTTTTCTTCCTTTTCATTCTTCTTTGAGCGTAGTATAACAACGCAAAGCAAATAAAGCCATAGATTAAAATTCTTAAAATATTGATAGTATCGCGGTTTGCATTGCCTATAGAGTGTTGCAATTCAATCCCTCTAGCTTGTGCTAAACGATCAACCATATCTCCATAGCCATTTAAAATAGCCGCATTATAAATATCGCCTTTATTGGTCGCTAAAATAGGCAAAATAGATCCTGTTCCTGGATAAGGACTGAGTATGGCTTCTTTATCGATTAAAGTTAAAGCTCCTTTAGAACCTATGATATCGACTTTATGAGAATTTTTAGATAAAACAAGCAAAACATAAGATTGTGGGAGTTGCTTATGTAAGTCTAATAAAGTTTGAAAATCGCTCTTATCGCCAATTGCTACGCCGGCAAAAATTCCGCTTTTTTCTTGAAGTTCTTTACCGATAAGATTAATCTCATCAACAACTTTTTGGTTAAGTACATTTTCATTAAAAACTACAGGCTCAAGGGCAAGAATTTGCACAGGTATAAAAAATAAAAAGATGGCTAATAAGCCATCCTGTAGTATTTTTCTCATCCTATATGAAGATGGTTTGCAGTTAAAACCGACCATGCAGTAATCGCAGCAGTCACAACTAAGCCAATAACAATCAAATATTCTAAAACTTTACTCATTGCGCTGTCCCTCCTATGCTTTTATGATCTTGTTCTTTTGAACCAAGCATTTTAACATTTTGGATATCTTTAAGGCTGTAGGGCTGTTGCATTACTTCTTGTTGAGCTTTAAGACCCCAAATGGTTAAACCTACTAAAATTGCAAGCAATAAAACGGTAGCAATCAGCATACCCGTAACACCTGAAAGAGAAAATACGCATCTATTAGTGTTTTCCATTATTCACCCCTTGAAAGAGAAATTACATACTCACCAACAGCTTCTTTTTGAGTATCATTCAATATAGAAAATGCTGGCATAGCTCCAATAAAGCCTGTTTTACCACTATGTAAAACATCTACAACAAATGCTGCTGAGCCGTATTTTGTAAGATCAGGGAAAATTCCATCTTGGCCTTTTCCATCTTCACCATGGCAAGCTGCACAAGTTGCATAAGCCTCTTTTCCTTTAGCAACCAAATTTTCATTAGAAGTTTTCTTGATAGCAGAAAGCTCTTTTGCTACATAAGCAGCAATCGCAGGAATATCTTCTTCAGCAATTCCCAAATCCGCAGCAGCAGGCATTTCTCCACCTGGGAAATTCATACCTTTTGCACCATGTTTAATCGCATCGATTAAACCCTCTTCGCTACCCCAAATATTTAAATTTTGAGCTTTTCCATTGATACCATCACCAGTAATTCCATGACAAGCAGAGCATTGAACCAAAAAGATATTTTGTCCCATAGCTACCTTATCTTCAGTAGATAAGTTTTGGAATTTTTCTTCAAATTTAGTATTATAAGCCTTAACTTCTTCGTTGTACTCACCTATACTTGAGTAAGAATTTAAAGGATATCCCCATAAAAAATACCAAACTGCCCATACTATGGTAAGAAAGAATATAACAGCCCAGCCTATTGGAATCGCATTTTTATATTCTCCTATGCCATCCCAGCTATGCTCACTTAATTCTGCCTCACCTTTTTTCTCTTTCATATATTTAAACATTCTACCAACGACTACAAGAGTAATCAATATAATAAGAATCGCTCCAATGAAAGATAATAAATTAACATTATCTCGCAAATTTAACCATTGCATCAAGCACTCCTTTTACTTTCTAAAACACTATCATCGATATCATCGCTCAAAGCGAGATTTGCATATTTTTCATAATTTCTCTCGCCTTTTTTTTCTGCCCTATAAAGATGATACCAATAAGAATACAATACTATTGATAAAAACATTACAAATAGAAAAAATCCATAACCTTGAAAAATTTCCCATTCATGTTTTTGCACTGCTGATAAATTCAAAGTGACCAAATTTTTAATCACATTCCAAATAATCACTAAATGTTCCATATTTTTACTTTAAGCTATTTAAATAAGCGATTAAAGCAACGATTTCTTTAATCTCGCCCCTAGCAAAAGCATCTTTTACCTCTTGATTTTTCATTTGATCAACTATAGCTTGTGCTTCGGCTTTTATTTCAGCTTGTGCTTCTTCCCAAGTACCTAACTTGGTTCCATTTTCAGTATCATAAGGGACATTAAACACTTTTTTAACAGTTAAAGCTTCTGCATAAGCAGTTTCCATGTCGGCATTGTTTTTAAACATATGCTTATAAGCAGGCATAATAGAATTTGGAACAACTGAAACAGGATCCCACATATGGTTTTCATGCCAGTCTGTAGTTCTATAATTTCCAACACGCATTAAATCAGGACCTGTTCTTTTTGAACCCCAAAGAAAAGGTCTATCATAAGCAAATTCGCCACTGACAGAATACATACCATAACGATCAGTTTCAGATTTAAAAGGACGAATAAGCTGTGAATGACAAGCATTACAGCTATCTTTGATATAAATTTGGCGTCCTGCAAGTTGTAAAACTGTATAAGGTTTTTTTCCCTCTATAGGTCTTGCATTTTCTGCGAAATTTGGCAACACTTCAATGATCCCCGCATAAGCAATCACAATAAAAACAGCCACAGCAAAAAAGAATGGATTTTTTTCTAACCAACTAAACATTTTCTCTCCTTTTTATGCAGCCATAGGCGAAGCACTTTTTGGCTCTTTATCAAGCACTTTTCCACAAGCAATTGATTTATAAATATTATAAGTAAACATGAAAAATCCTATAAGATATAATAAACCACCAATTGCCCTAATCCAATAATAAGGTATAATAGCTACAACAGTGTCAATAAAGCTGTAAAGCAAGTTGCCGTATTCATCTGTAGCTCTCCACATCATACCTTGAGTGATACCTGCTATCCACATAGAAGCAAAATAAAGCACTATACCTGTAGTTTGAATCCAAAATTGTGCTTCCATTAAAGATTTGCTATAAAGCTCTCTTCTAAATATTCTAGGAGTCATATGATAAAGTGCTGCCATAGTCATAAAACCAACCCAACCTAAAGTTCCATCATGAACATGTCCTGGAATCCAATCTGTAAAGTGAGCTAGAGCATTTACTGATTTAATTGAAAGAATTGGGCCTTCAAGTGTTGAGAACATATAGAAAGTTGATGCTAAAATCATAAATTTAATCAAAGGACTTTCACGAAGTTGACTCCATTCACCCTTCATAGTAAGTAAGATATTTATCGCTGAACCCCAAGAAGGTAAGATAAGCACGATAGAGAAAACCGAACCCATAGTTTGCATCCAATCAGGCACAGTTGAATAAATCAAGTGATGTCCACCTGCCCAAAGATAAACAAACATCAAGCCCCAAAACGCAAATAAAGAAAGTTTATAAGAGAAAATCGGCTGACCGCTTTCTTTTGGTAAGAAATAATAAATTTGAGCAATAATACCCACAGTAAATACAAAAGCAACCGCATTGTGCCCATACCACCATTGAACTAAAGCATCATTTGTCCCTGCATACATAGATACACTATGCCACCATTTACCCATTTCTGCAACAAAATAAGTTGGAACTGCCATATTGTTAAAAAGATAAAGCATAGCAATACCTAAAAATGTAGCTATGTAATACCAAAGAGAAATATAAAGGGTTTTTTCACGGCGAATTCCAATAAGTCCAAAAATGCTTACACCCCATAAAACCCAAATAAGCACAACAAGAATATCTAAAGGCCACTCAAGTTCAGCATACTCTTTAGAGGTACTTACACCTGCAAATAAAGAAATTACAGCTACAATCATGGTAATCATATAAAGCCAAAAATGAAGCTTGCCTATAGCCATTAGAAATTTGGATTCAGCCATACTTACTTTAAGAACACGCTGTCCTATATAATACCAAGTTGCCCAAATCCCTGAAAGCATAAAACCAAAAATCACACCAGAAGTATGAAGCGGTCTAAGTCTTGAAAAAGTAGCATATTCGCCTGCTAAATAGTTTAGATTAGGATATGCCATTTGAAAAGCTATAAGAGTTCCTATAGCCATACCTACAATCCCGAACAATATAGTCGCAAACATAAAGTATTTTGCAACCGTATAGTCGTAATTTAATGCATTACCTGGGTGCATCGACTTTCTCCTTAAAATTTTTAAGATAACAAGTTTATATTATAGACTATTAATTATACATTTTTTCTTAAAGCCAATATTTTTGTTAATCATTTGTTATTTTTTATATTTTAAGGAATTTTTTTGTCCTAATTTTCTATATTGATTTTATATCCCAAACCTGGAACATTTTTAATAAATTTTTCTCCAACTTTATCTCTTACTCTTTTTATAAAAGTTCTAACCGCAGTATCGCTAACATGCTCACCTATCCAAACATTTTTCTTAATATCTTCATGCAATACCAAAACCCCAGGCTGCTTTAAAAGCAATGAAATAAAAGCAAGCTCTTTTTTGGTTAAAACAATTTCTTGTCCTTTATGGATTAATATTCTTTTAGTCTTATTGAATTGATACTCTTTAGAAATATCAACAAGCGCGTTAGTTTCTATCTTTTCACCCACTAAATAATCCAAAACTTTAAAAAGTTCATCTACATCTACAGGTTTGATTAAATATTTATCTATACCTATATCAATAGAACGCAACAATCTTTCTTTTTCCGAATAAGCACTGAGTACTACAATAGGAACATCATTTGCTATTTCTTTAATTTCTTTTGCCATATCAAGCCCATCCATGATAGGCATAGCAATATCTGTAATAATCAAATCGGGCTTAAATTTTTTAAATTTCTTTAAACCCTCATCACCATTTTGCGCGCCTATTACCTTGCTGTAACGAGAAGATAAAACATTAACAAGTGATTCTCTAATTTTTACTTCATCTTCTACAACCAATATAACCAATTCTTTCATAATTTAATTCCCCTCTTGCAACTTTAAATATATCTCAAAACAAGCACCATCTTTTATATTTTTAACTTGAATTTTTCCACCAAAACTCTCTACGATTTGCTTGCTGATGTAAAGTCCCGCTCCTATACCTTGACTAGGATGTTTAGTTGTAATATAGGGTTGAAAAATTTTGTCTAAAATATTTTCATCAACCCCGCCTGCATTATCCTTAACCTTGACTTTAATATAATTTTTTCCAAATTTGGAAAAACTAAATATAATATTTTTTACTTTTTGAGTCTTAAATGCCTCTATGGAATTTATAATTAAATTTAAAAAAACTCTCATTAGGTCATTCTCATGCGCTATAACTCTATAATCTGTTTTTGAGATTATTCGAATATTAACTTGATGTTTTTCTATGGTTTCAAAAGCAATGCCAATTACCTTATTTAAAATTTCTCTTAAAGAAACATGATTTTTTTCGTTTTCATTATTTTTAAATAAAGTTCTAAAAATATCAATTGTTTCTGACATATTTTTTATCGTACTTTTAGATTGTAGATAAATTTCGGTAAAACCCTTCTCATCTTGAACATTTTGTTTCATTTGAAACATAGCAATACCAAGCTCATTTAGAGGTTGTCTCCACTGATGTGCAATATCGCTAATCATCTGCTCTATAGAAGAATTTAAAATTTCTTTATAAATCTTTTTTGTATCTTTCTCATTTTTTTCTAAAGCAACTTTAAGCTTATACTCAAAATCTTTGCTTAGTTTTGCAAATTCTTCCTTGCGCTCTTTAGCTGTCTTTTCAAGATTTACACTAATTTCACGCAATTTCGCATGATTTAATACAAGTTCTTCATTTAATTTAAAAGAATTGCTAATATCATAAGATAAAGCAATAATTTCATTTAAATCACCCTTATTATCTACAATAGGAATTAAAAATGCGTCAAGATAAAAAGTTTTGCCTAGCTTATCGACATTTTTAAAAACCACCCAATAAGCTTCTTTTTGCCAAAGTTTTCCTAAAAATTGATTGATATAACTTTCTTTAACATCAGGATGTTTTAAAATAAAATGATGCTTTCCAATCAACTCTTTTTTACTATAACCACTTATCTTGCAAAATTTTTCACTTGCATCGATAATTATACCTTGCAAATTGATCTTAAAGAAAATTGTCTTTTTTTCTATTACTTTTAAAACTTGCTCGGCAACTGAATTTGCCATTTAAAAAGCCTTAAAACCCATATAAGCTAAACCTATTCCATAAGCTACAATAATGAAATAAGATAAATAATTAAATACTTTTTTCAAAAATACACCCAAATATTGTGATATTTTGACAAAAAAAAGCATTGTTGGAAGGGTTGAAAGACCAAAAACTAACATAACCAAAATGCTTTCTGTAACATTTTGCCTACTCATTGCATTCGCTAGAAAAAAATACACCAAACCACAAGGAACAAATCCATTAGCAAAACCTAAAATCATTGCCGATTTTACACCCTTAAAACCCATAGATTTTTTAATAATCTTTTTTATAAAATACTCAAAAAAAGCGCGATTTTCGATAAAAGCAAGGATTTTACCTCTAAAAATTAAAGAAAAACCTAAAATTACCATAAACACACCGAGTATAAAAAAGGATAAGCTTTGAATTTTGGCATTTATAGCTAATAAATTTCCAAATATCCCAAAGATTATTCCCAATAAAATATAAGAAAAAATTCTAAATAATTGATAAATAAAAGTTAATAAAAACAAATTTTTGTGGGTTGAATTTAAATTCATAAAAGCTAAAATAAATCCCCCACACATAGAATAGCAATGTCCAAAGCTCGATAAAAAGGCTACACTAAATATAGCCAAAAAGTCAAAATTTAGAGGAAGGAAATTCACATTAAATTCATAAATTCTTTAAAAATATATTTACTTTCGTGCGGACCTGATGAACTTTCAGGATGGTGCTGCACCGAAATAATAGGATAGTCTTTATACCTTACACCCTCGACATTATCTCCAAAAAGATTTCTATGCGTTATAATTGCTACTTCGCAAAGCTCTTCAGGAACATTATAATTATGGTTTTGAGCAGTGATTTCAACACTTTTATTTTCTAAGTTGATCACAGGATGATTAGCTCCGTGTTGTCCAAATTTCATTTTATAAGTTTCATAACCAAAAGCATTACTTAAAAGCTGATGCCCTAAACAAATTCCAAGCATAGGAATTTTAGCCTCGGCTAATTTTTTAATTTCAGCAATTTCTTGTTTTAAAATTTTTGGCTCTCCTGGTCCATTTGAAAGAAATACACCTTGAATTTGACCTTTTTGATAAAGCTTGATAAGTTCTTCTGCTTTGGTATTATAAGGAAAAACTTCTACTTCTAAACCCACTTCCACAAGTTCATTGAGGATGTTTGCTTTCACACCATAATCAATAACAGCAACTTTTTTTGTATTTTTTTTAGCCTTATTGTAACTTTGGGTAGCATTATTCCAAACTCCATGTTTGTGAGCGTAGGATTTTTTAGTGCTTACTTCTTTTACAAAATTAATCTCATCTATTTTTGCAGATTTTTCCAAAGCTGCTTTTAATTCTTCTTTGCTAGAGATTTCAGTTGAGATAACTGCTCTTAAATTTCCGCTGTCTCTTAGCATTTTTACCAAATAGCGAGTGTCTAGTCCATAAACTCCTATTTTTCCTTGTTCTTCTAAGTATTCTTGTAAGCTTTTTTGAGCACGAAAATTAGAGAAAGTAGGGCTTAATTCTCTCATTAAAACGCCACTTGCAAAAATTTCTTTACTTTCGTTGTCATTTTCATTGGTTCCTACAATGCCTATTTCAGGCATAGAAAAAATGATAAATTGTCCTGCATATGAAGGATCAGATATTATCTCTTGATAACCCGTTAAAGAAGTATTAAATACAAGCTCGCCAAAAAAAGTTCCACCCTTGCCAAAAGCCTTAGCAGTTAAAAAAATATCATTTTCTATATAAATATAAGCTTTCATAATTTAAAATATTCCTTTTTTTCTAAGCTCTTCTTGGTAAAGTTTTTCAAAAATAAGCTCATATTCTTCGCTACCTGGAATAGGTTTTGTTTTATAATTGCTAATTTTCTCATAAACCTCATCTTCAAGTTTTTCATAAATTTTAAGATAAGACTCTATGCTTGAAAAGATTAAATTTTTAACTCTATTTTCGCTTACCACAAAATTAATATAATCATTTTCTATAAGTTCTTCTAAAATTCTATGCGCTAAATGATTGTGTCTATCTTCAGAATTTAAAATCACACCAAATTCAGGAGCTAATTTTTTCTTAACAAGCCAAAACATATTTTTACGATCTACTTGCATAAGCTCCATTTCATCTTCTTGTTGTTCTAAAAGCTCTTTAACTCTTTCATCTAGTTTTCTTTCATTCATAAGATCATCTTCTAAAATTTGTTTAATGCAAGGGTTTAACTTTTCAATATTGTCTTTAATTTCAACAAAAGAGGAATGTGCAATATCTAACATTATTTTATTTGTAATATAAGGTATATGTGGCAATTTTATACGCATTTTCAAGCCTTTTCACTAATAATTTTGAAATAATAATATATTTTTGGTAAAAGAATGTTAAAAAATTAAATTTTTAATTGCTTTTATTATTATCCATATTTTTTAGCAATAAGGTCAATTCGCTCGCTTTTGCAGGATCCATTTTAGAAAGCACTCCTGAAATTTTTCTAGACTCTAAAGATAGCATGATTTTACTCGCATCTTCAGCATCCATTTGGGTTAAAACATCAGCTATTGCAGTATCTTTCATTTGCGAATAAATTTCTTTAATCCTACCTTCTGTTTTTTCATTGATAGAATTTAAAATTTTTTGCTGCTCTTCTAAAAGTTTTGTATTTTGTTCTTTTAAACTTTCAATCTGTGCTAAAGTCGCATTTACTTCGGCTTCTCTTTGATTTAAGACTTCAAGGCTTTCTTTTTGCAAAGCTTCAAAAGAAGCTTTATAAGCTTCTAAAGCTTGCCTTGCCTCATCAAATTCTCTTGTTTGAAGTTCAAGTTGTGCTTTTCTGGCTTCAAAATACTGCTCACAATCTTGCTCAGCTCCCCAAGCTAAATTTATGAAAAAAGCTAAAAATAAAAGTCTTTTATACATTTTTTTCTCCCTTCAAAAAACGAGTGATAGCAATTTCATCTAAAATTTTTTCTTCGATTTTAGCAAGCTCTTTTTGTTTTTGTTTGATTTCTTCAGCTTCTAAAACTTTTATTTTCTCATAATCTAAATGAGCTTTTTGATATAAAAACTGATAGTGATTCATCTCTTTTTTAGATAACTCAACCCTTTCTTTAGCCCTTGCTAAAGCATCTCTGCCTACTTGAGCCATGGTTAAATTTGATCTTAATTCTGCAATAGAACCCGAGCTAGGTAAAACAGATAAGCTTTCACATTCTTTGCGTGAAAGCTCGTAAAGTCTTTCGTTTTCAATCTGTCTTTGCTTTGCTGCATTAAGATTGCTTTGCGCCTTATCAAGTTGTTGTTTTCTTACTTTTGCAACGCTATTGTATTTACTTTTCATAAAATGATAGTATCATCTCTTTCAGGACTTGTTGAAATATATTTTATTTTCACACCACAAAGTTCTTCTAATCTTGCGATATATTTTTTAGCATTTTCAGGCAATAAATCATAATCTTTTATACCAAAAACCTTATCCCAACCATCCATTTCTTCATAAATAGGCTTAACATTTTCCAAATCACTTGGAATATAATCAATTTCCATACCCTTATATTCATAAGCACGGCAAATTTTTACCTTTTCAAAACCATCTAAAACATCAAGTTTCATTAAAGATAAAGCATCTAAACCATTCAATCTTGCAGTATATTTTACCGCAATAGCATCAAACCAACCGCAGCGTCTTTTACGTCCTGTACTTACGCCTATTTCTTTACCTATTTGAGCTATTTTTTCTCCGCTCTCACCCTTATCTTCGGTAGGAAAAGCTCCATTTCCAACGCGTGTGGTATAAGCTTTTACTATACCTATAATAGAGCCTACTTCTTTAGGATTTAAACCAAGACCTGTTAAAGCACCTGCTGAAATTGTACTTGAACTTGTTACATAAGGATAAGTTCCATGATCTATATCAAGCATAGAGCCTTGCGCGCCTTCTAAAAGCACTTTTTTATCCTCATCCAAAGCTTTCCAAAGCATTCTTGTTGTATCGGTTATAAATGGAGTTAAAATCTCACTGAACCGTTTTAAATCACTGAGTAATTCATCTGAATCAGGAATTTCAATCCCTAAAAATTCTAAATAATTTTTATTTGCTTCAAAATCTTTCATTAAAGCATTGTGAAGTCTTTGAGGATCTAAAAGCTCTCCTACTCTATGTCCGGTGCGGTTAATTTTATCTGCATAAGAAGGTCCTATACCTTTACCTGTCGTACCTATAGCATCTTTACCTTTGAGTTTTTCTTTGGCAATATCTATCAAAGAATGGTGCTTTAAATTTAAATGTGCTCTATCGCTAATATACAATCTGCCTTTTAAATTTTCAAATTGAGCCATTTCAGCGATTAAAACTTCAGGAGATACCACAACTCCATTGCCAATCACATTAATACACCTTGAATGCAAAACACCACTTGGCATAAGATGAAGTGCGTATCTTACACCATTTACCCAAATGGTATGTCCTGCATTATGCCCTCCTGCACTGCGACACACATAGTCATAATTTTCACATAATTTATCTACTACTTTGCCTTTGCCTTCATCACCCCATTGAATTCCAACAATAATATCTGCTTTACTCATTATTTTCCTTAAATTTTACGGCGAGAAGATGAGAGAATCGAACTCCCCAAAGAATAGTCAACTACCCTTTCATCTGATTTGAAGTCAGTGGCGATCACCAGATACGCTAATCTTCCAAAGTTATAATTATAGCTATTTTTAAATGAAAAACAAAATAAATTTTCAAATTTTATCAAAGCATCACTGATTTTTGACTTTAGTTTAAAATTAGGTTATAATCTCGCTCTTTTTTTAGCATCAAGGTTTGATGATTACAGTATTTAGGAACTTCTTTGAATTCTTTCAAACAAAAATATTTAATCAATTTTTGGGATAATTCCCGTGCTATGATAACACTTGGAATTTTAAGTGCGGTATACTTTGGAATTTTTGGTGGTGTTTGGGCTGTTACGGGAGAAATGACGCGTTGGGGTGGAGAATTTTTAGAGCTTTTAGGTATGGATTTGAATGGGTATTCTTATTATCAAAAGCAAAATTTAAATGGCACTCCTTTAACAAGAACCGATGGAATCATGCTTATAGGTATGTTTATAGGCTGTTTAATCGCTGCACTTTGGGCCAATAAAGTCAAATTTCGTTTGCCTGCTAGCAATATAAGAATCTTTCAGGCTATAGTAGGCGGAATTCTTTCAGGTTATGGCGCAAGACTTGCTTTTGGCTGTAATTTGGCAAATTTTTTCACAGGCTTGCCTTATTTTTCACTGCATACTTGGCTTTTTGGGGTTTTTATGGTTTTAGGAATTTATCTTGGTGTTAAACTTTGTAACACTTCCTTTTTTAAACCTAAAGCAAAATTAGAGTGTGTCAATAAAGAAAACATTCCTTTAGTCAAACAAAGCTCGCGTGCGAAATTTCATTTTGCTTTAGGCATCGTTCTTTTTGTAGCTTTTTTAGTATGGGTGTTTTATCTTGTGCTTGTTAATGGCAACATAAGCACACAAAACAAACAAAGCCTTTTAGTTTTAGCACTCATTTTTGGCTTTGCGTTTGGTTTTATCATCTCCAGAGGACAAATTTGTTTTACTGCTTGTTTTAGAGATTTATTCTTATTTGGTAGGGAAAATGCTATAAAAGGCGCTTTAATCGGTATGATAATCGCTTCTTTGATCGCTTTTGCTTTCATCTTACATGGACACAATAGCAAACTCATCGAACTCTCTCCTGCTGTGGCTATTGGGGCATTTTTATTTGGTTTTGGTATAGTTTTCGCAGGGGGTTGTGAATGCGGATGGACTTATCGTGCTTGCGAGGGACAAAGTCATTTTATGATAGTGGGTATTGCAAACATCATAGGAACGATGATTTTGGCTCTAACTTATGACTTTTTACCTAGTGCTTTCAAAGAGGGAGTAAAAATTAACTTGCTCAATGAATTTGGAAATTTAGGTGGATTTTTCATAAATCTAGCTCTTTTTATTTTAATGTTTGCTTGTGTTTTATTTTATAAAAAACACTTCTTTCAAAAACTAAACCCAAAAGGATAAAAAATGAAAATTACCTATACTTTAAATTTAGAAGGTGAAGCTTGTCCTTATCCTGCTATCGCTACACTAGATGCCTTGCCACAACTTAAAAGCGGAGAAATTCTAGAAGTGCTTTGTGATTGTCCACAAAGTATCAATTCTATACCTCAAGATGCAAAAAATCGTGGTTTTAAAATTCTTGAAATCGATCAAAATGGTCCCACACTTCGGTTTTTAATCCAAAAGCCTTAAATTTGGCTCCAAATTTAAAGAGTTGATAAACTTTTGCTCTAGTTTTAATTTTAAAAGCTGGGGCAAAAAATTTCATTTTGAGATAAAAAAGTAGGAAATTTGGAGGATATTTAAACAAATATCCTCATTTTCTAAAAAATCTTAAAGTTCTTTTAACATTCTTTCATATGCAGCTTTAGTTCCTGGGCGTACTTGAGTAAGTAAGCTTGCAATGATTATCACTGCTGAAGCAGCTACAAAGCCTGGAACTATTTCATAAATAGGGAAATTAAAGAGTTCTGCTAAATAATTTTTCCAAAGAACAACCATAACAGCTCCTGTTATCATACCTAAGATCGCTCCTACTCTTGTCATCCTACTCCAAAATAAAGAAAAAAGCATTACAGAACCAAAAGAAGCTCCAAATCCAGCCCATGCATAAGAAACTATACTCAAAACACTTGAGTTTTTATCAGTAGAAATCAAAAACGCTATTACAGCTACCAATAAAACACCTAATTTACCTAAATTTAATACAATATGACTTGGTGCATCTTCTCTAAAAATCTTTTTATAAAAATCTTCCGCTATAGTAGAACTTGAAACCAGCAATTGTGAACTTGCAGTACTCATAATAGCAGCCAAAATAGCACTGAGTAAAATACCTGCTATCCATGGATTAAATAAAAGTTGCGACATTACAATAAAGATTTTTTCAGGATCTTGAAGAGTAAGCTCAAATTTATGCACATAAGCTATCCCTAAAAGACCTATAAAGCAAGCACCTATCAAAGAAATCACCATCCAAGAAATTCCTACAAAGGTAGCCGCAGGAATATCCTTAGTAGAGCGAATAGACATAAAGCGCACCAAAATGTGAGGTTGTCCAAAATATCCCAAGCCCCAAGCAAGTGCAGAAACAATGCTTAATGCTCCTATACCCTCACCCATGGATAAAGCATTAGGCTTAATTTCTTCTATAACAGCCATAGCCTCACCAAAACCACCTAAATGATAAAGCATAACAGCAGGAACAACGATCAATGCACCCATCATTAAAAGTCCTTGAAGCAAATCCGTCCAACAAACTGCTTTATATCCGCCTAAAAAAGTATAAGCAACGATAATAAGCGTCCCAGTAGTAAGCGCATATTCATATCTTATACCAAAAGTTGCTTCAAATAATTTTGCTCCACCCACAAGTCCTGATGAAACATAAAAGGTAAAAAATATCAAAATGACAATCGCACAAACTATACGCAAAATATGCTTATCATCATCAAATCTTGTTTCGAAATAATCAGGTATTGTAATAGAATTTGCAATCACACTGGTATAAATTCTAAGTCTTTTTGCTACAAAACTCCAATTCAATAAAGCTCCGATACTAAGTCCTATAGCAATATAACTCTCTATAAGTCCACTTGCATACAAAGCCCCTGGCAAACCCATCAAAAGCCAACCGCTCATATCAGAAGCCCCTGCGCTTAGTGCAGAAACTACAGGACCTAAAGAACGCCCACCTAGGAAATAATCCTCTGTATTTTTATTTTGCCTATAAAAATAAAAACCTATATAAAGCATTAAAGCAGCATATGCCACAAACATTATCGCTATGGGGGTATTAATTTGAACTGTTTCCATTTTTACTCCTTGATTTAATGATTTAACGCTCTAATGCCTAAATTTCCATAGCGATGGAAAGATACACTTAAAGCTTTTTCGTTGTGATAAAATAAAAGCTCAAAACGACCATTTAATAATGGTTTTTCTCTTATAATGATTTTAGCAAGCTTTGCAGCCTCTTTATAAATCTCATCATTTACATCTGGCTTTGCTAAATAACGCACTCTTTCATATTCTTTAATACTCTTGATAAAATTTTCTTTATTTTCTTTTAAAAATAATACTTTTGCTCCTATGCTTTGAACAATTCGTTCTATCATACTAACATCTTGTTCATCATAACTGATACTTAGATCAATATTTGCAATATTTGCACCTAAAACCACACCTAAAACATCTTTTAAGCTTTCATTTCCACAAAGTCTTAAAACCATATTCTTTATTTTAGTATAAGAAAAAAGATTATCTTCTCCACGAATATTGACATAATCTTTTGAAACACTAAACTCGTTTTTATAATGATAAGCATAAGATTGAGACATTTTAATTAAATTGTTCATAAAATCTTGTGCTTCTTTTAAATCTATTTGTGCTAATTTTTTTGAAAATTTATCTTCAATTAAATGATCATCAAAATCTTCTTGCTTAATCTCTAAAAATTGAGTGATATAATTATAAATTCCCACTTTTCTACCCAAGCCTATAGCTGATTTTTTAATCCCACCAAAAGGTTGACGCAGCACTATAGCCCCTGTGGTTGGTTTATTGATATAAATATTTCCTGCTTCTATGTGAGTGTGAAAATACTCCCATTCTCTTTCATCTAAGCTTTCAAAACCTGCAGTTAAACCATAACCTGTGGAATTTACTATATCAATAGCTTCTTTTAAGTCTTTAGCCTTCATCACACTTAAAATCGGTACAAAAAGTTCATTCATATGAGTAAAATCACCCTTTTTAGTGCCATATTTTATGCCTGGAGTCATCAAATAAGGATTATCCTCTAAAAACTTAGGTTTTAATGCCCATTCTTCATAAGGTTGTAATTCATCTAAGGCCTTTTGAACTTTAGAACTTGGCTTATCAGCTAAAGTACCTAATTTATTTTTAAATTCAAAAGGATTGCCCACTGCCATAGAACTCGCAGCATCCACTAAAGTCTTTTTAAATTCTTCATCTTCATAAACTTCTTCTTCTAAAACAAGCAAAGAAGTAGCCGAGCATTTTTGACCGCTGTTGCTAAAAGCAGAATGAATGATATTTTTAATCGCACTATCACGATCAGCAAATTTAGAAACTATAGTCGCATTTTTTCCACCAGTTTCAGCACTTAAAAGCAAGGTTGGATTAGCTTTTAACATAGCATAAGCAGTATCCTCTCCTCCTGTAAGAATTGAAAATTTAATCGCTTCATCAATAAGTAAATATTTAGAAATATCACTTCCTTTTGAAGGTAAGAAAATCAAAGCATCTTTTGGAATACCCGAATCCCAAAAACACTTACAAAGCATATAACCTGTTAGAGTTGAAAGTGAAGAAGGTTTGTAAATCACCACATTACCTGCGGCTAGTGGTGCAGCTATAGTACCTACTGAAATTCCTATAGGAAAATTCCAAGGAGCTATGGTAACCCCTATACCTTTAGGTGTGAATGTAACTTTTGGATTTTGTTTTTTAAGCTCTTCTAAAGAGTGCGGATAAAACTCTATAAAATCAATAGCCTCACTTACTTCAGGATCGATCTCTAAAAAGGTTTTGCCCACTTCTAAAGCTGCCAAACCTATCAAATCCCCTCTTCTTTCTCTCATCAGTTTTGCACTTTTGGCTAAAATTTGATAAATTTCATCATGACTTTTTTGTGTAAATTTGGAATTTTTAGCTACTTCTAAAGCTTGTTTGATTTCTTTTTCTCCTGCTAAATAAGCCTTTCCTATAACTCTATCTTCGATCTTATCTTTAACTTCTAAAACATTTAAATTTTCTGCTTTAAAATCAAGTTCGCCTATAACAGGATAAACATCATAATCTTTTAAATTTTCATATTTAGCTCTTATGACTTTAGCCCACGCTCTATTTTGTGCTAAAATAAAATCCGTATCGCTTTCATTGCTAAATTTTTTACTTTCATAAGAACTTATGATATTTGATTCTTTATTTCTATCTTGCTTACGATGTGTAGTATTATCAAGAGTTTTTATGCCTTCTAAAGATTTTAAAAAAAGTTCTTTTTGGATATTCCAGTTTTTATCTCCTACTTTAAGATTGAAAAAATAACGCATAAAATTATCTTCACTTGTATTTTCATCAAGGCGTCTTACAAGATAGGCAATGGCATTATTAAAATGCGCTTCATCGCAAACTGGGGCATAAAGGATTAGATCATGCATTTTAGATAATTCATAAGAACATTGCAAACTCATACCTTCAAGCATTTCAAAAGTAAAAGAATCAAGCGCTCCTGCCTCACTGATGCGTGTGTAAGCATAAGCGATTTCAAAGATATTGTGGCTTGCGATACCCACATTGATATATTTGTAATTATCCCCTTCTAAAACAAAGTCAAGCATTTTGTTATAATTGCTATCTGTGTCTATTTTTTTATAAAAAGTAGGAAGTTCCCATCCTCTTTGACTTGCAATCGTTTCTTCGCTTTCCATATTTGCACCTTTTACAAAGCGAATTTTAATAGGTTTCATTCCTTTTAAAACTCTTTCTTTTGAAAAAGCAAAAAGTTTTTTAAGATACTCATAAGAATCAGGTATGTAAGCTTGTAAAACAATGCCCGCTTTAATATCAAATTTAGAAACACTTTCCATAAAAGCAGCAACGGTTAGTTCTAAATCTCTAAATTCTTCCATGTCAAGATTGATAAATTTACTCACACTCTGCTTTTTTTCTTCTTCTAAGGCTAAAGCATAAAGATGATCAAGTCTTTTAACCACTTCATCCTTGGAGTATTCAAAGTCAATAATATTAATTTGTGAAAAAATAGTAGTGATTTTAATCGAAATATAAGTGATATAGCTTGATTTTAAGGCTTCTTCGTATTTTTGCATACGATATTTACTCTCAGCTTCACCTAAAACCTCTTCGCCGATTAAATTCACATTTAAGGTAATTTTATCTTGCTCTTTTCTTTTCTTAATATGTGGTTCTAAAACACTAGGATTTGCATCTAGAACCATAGCTTTAGTATCTTCTCTTAAATGTTTGACAAAAAAAGGTACACTTAAATTAGGAGCAAATTTACCAAAATTTAAAAAGCTAAAGAGTAAGAATTTCTCAAAGGCACTAAAAAAATCCGCTATACCATACTTGTTTAAAGTATGTTCGATAAGCTCAAAACTTGCTCTTTTATCTTTGCATCTAAAAGAGCGATCGAGCAATTCGATCAGCATGACTTTATTTTCAGGATTGTTAAGAAGTTTTTGCATTTTAGCATGGAATTCTTTTTCAGAATTTGAAATATTTGCTTCTATTTTTCCTTGCAATTCTTCAGCTAAATCTAAGGATTTTTGTATCATTTTTACATCTCCTAAGGATAAAATAATATTTGAACTAGAAATGATATTGTAAATAAGGTAAAAATAACATTTTAAATTTAAAAAAATGTATAAAAAAGAATTAAAAAAAAGTTTTTATGAGTATATGAGTAACAAAAATTAAGAAAATAAAAATCTATCGTCTTGTTTAGCTACTGCTTTGGCAACAATTTTGGCTTTAATATTTTCATCTTCTAAAGCCTTAAGACATTCTAAAGCCTTTTTCTCTTCTATAGAAATTAAAAGCCCTCCTGAAGTTTGAGGATCACAAAGCAGTAAATCTTCCTCATTTAAACTAGGACAAAGCTCTTGAATAAAATCTAAATTTTTATAAGCTCCACCAGGAATCAAACCCATATCAAAATATTCTTTTACGCCCTCTAAATAAGGAAGTTTATCTTTAAAAATCATAAATGAAATACTATCATTTAACATTTCTCTTAAATGTCCTAAGAAACCAAAGCCCGTAACATCGCTCATCGCATTAACCCCAAAACGAAGTGCAATTTGACTGGATTTATAATTTAAACTCATCATGCTTTCAAGCATATGATCTAAATGTTTTTCTTCTAACATTTGCGCCTTTAAAGCTGTACTTAAAATTCCTGTTCCTAAAGGCTTGGTTAAAATGATACAATCTCCGATTTTAGAAGTATTATTAGCAATAAATTTACTAGGATGTACTTTTCCTGTAACACTAAGTCCAAAAAAAAGCTCGGTGCTTTCTATAGTATGGCCACCCACGACTAAAGCATTACATTCTTTAACTTTATCATTTGCACCTTCTAAAAGCTCTTTTAAGATGTTTAAATCATGATTGCAAGTATCAAAACCTACTATATTTAAGGCATTAATTACCTCTGCACCCATAGCAAAAACATCGCTTAAAGCATTTGCTGCAGCAATAGCACCAAAATGATAAGCACTATCTACTATAGGAGTGATAAAATCAAGCGTTTGCACCAAAGCTAAATCGGGGCTGATTTGATATACGCTTGCATCTTCATTATTTCCGATACCACTAAGTAAAGCAGGAGTTTTTTGCATGAAATTTAAAATTGTTTTAAGACCGCCCGGGCTTAATTTCGCTGCTCAGCCTGCTGCTTTAACAAAATGCGTTAAATTTTGATTTTTATATTGCAGTGTTTTTCCTTATAGAGTAATGATTTTTGCTTTACCAAAAAGCTCGTTTAAAATTTCATAAGCATTGCCTATATTTCCTATTTTAAGTTCTTTGCTTTTATTAAAAAATTCTAGACAAGCTCCACAACTTATGACCTCAATACCTAAATTTTCAAGTTCTTTCATAGCTAAATGTGCTTTATGATTTTCATCAACATTGATTAAAACACTTTCATTTACGCAAAGAATTTTACTTGGAGCATGATCTAAATTTTTTAAGGTACTTAAAAATCCTACAAGTAAATTTTGTCCCAATTCACCCTCACCCACTTTGTCGGCTTTTAAAAATAAAACATTATAATCGTGAATATTTACTTCACTAGAATCAAAATTCTTTTTTTGTACTTTGATGCAAAACTCTTGTGCATTTTCATCTACAACAGGGTTTAAATTTAAAGAGTTAAGAAATTTTACAACATTATTTTTTGAAATAATAGAATTTAAAACAATTTCTAAAATTTCATTTTCTTGAAGTTTTTCAAGAGCGTTTTTTGTTTCAACTATAGGCTGAGGACAAGATAGATTGCGACAATCAATTTTCATTATTTTTCCTTGATATTAGCTTTGAAAAATAATATTATTTTATTACTTGTTTTGTGTTTAAAAATTTTAAATAATATAGAAAAAATTTAAAAGCTCAAAAATGAGCTTTTTTAAAATCTTTTTTTATTCACATCTTCAAGAATTGCCGCAGCAATTTGATTGACTTCATTTGTTATATTATTGGTGACATTTGCAACTTCGACATTTTCCTTAGTTACAGTTTCAAGTTGTGCTATAGCATCGTTAATCTGTGTGATTCCTGCTGTTTGTTCTTTTACAGATTCTGCTACTTCATTTACGCTTTGAACAAGTATATTAATATTTGCCTCGATTTCAGATAAGGATTTTCCTGTTCTTTCCGCAAGCTGTCTTACCTCATCTGCAACAACTGCAAAACCACGCCCATGTTCTCCAGCACGTGCAGCTTCAATAGCTGCATTTAAAGCAAGAAGATTCGTTTGCTCAGCGATATCTTTAATCACATTGACAATATTTTTTATATCATCAGCTTGTGAAGCAACCTCAACTGTTTTTCCACTTACATTTTGCATAGAAGAATTAATCTCCTCTACGGCTGCAGCCGATTGTTCTAAAGAACTCGCTTGTGCATTAGAGCCATCAGCAAGTTTTTGCATAGAATTTTTTAACTCTTCTGACTGATTGGCTAAATCTTTAGCAAAATTTGAAGAAGCCAAAAGCATCTTTTTAATTTCTTTGCCTAAAATATTAGTTGTAATCTCAACTTCACCTTTAGCATTAAATACTTCTGTACTAAAATCAAGAGCCTTATAACTATCAAAAACTCTATTAATTTCATTCATATTAGAACCAATTTTACTTTGTAAAACATCAAGCATCCTATTAAGAACATTTTTAAGTTCTACTAATTGAGGATTTATAGGATTTTTAGTAATTCTTGCAGTTAAATTACCCTTTTCGATTTCTCTAGCAGTTTGCACCGATTCATCTACAGCATTTTGATCTTGTTCTAAAGATATTTGAATCTTTTCAATATTTTCATTTATGATTCTTCCCATTGCTCCTAACTCATCATTAGCACGAATTTCAATAGCCTTAGGTTCAATTTTTTCATGATTTAAAAAACGGAAAAATGATTCTAAAGAACTAAGAATCACAGGCAATCTAGATGCGACAATTTTTCTTACGCAATAATAAACCACTCCTAAAACAACAAAAATAAAAATAAAAGATGCACCAAGAATAATTAATTGTAATTTTTTTAAGGGTTTAAATACTGAATATTTAGGAGCAGTTACCAAAACTGCCCAAGAACTATCTTGCACTTTAAAACTATTAATCGCAGCATAAGAATCATCACCATCAGAAGCTATATAGTCAAAAACTCCATTTTTTCCTTCACTTATGGCCTTATAAGTTTCTTGTGCACCTTTATTAGGATTGACATCTTTTAAATTTTTTAAAACTAGATTTTTATTTGGATGTATCGCCATAAAACCATCTGAATTTAAAAGAACTCTTAATTCACCATCATATTTTTGACCTTTAGGGTCTAAAAGATAAGTAGCAATATCTGAAAAATCTAAAGTCATGCCTATGACACCTACAACTTGATTTTTTCGATCAAAAATAGGCATAGCAACATTTACAGCATTAAAATCTTGACCTTCTAAATTCATCTTAATAGGACGGCCTATATATACTTTATTTTCCCCATATTTTGCTTTTTTTAATATATCTTGCACAACTTGCAAATTAGCTATTTCATCACTAGCTTGTATTGCTTTTATTCCGCCTTTATTATCCTTTTCTTCATCAGCGTAAAGCATAACAAATTTTCCACTTTGAGTATTAAAAAATTTACTCTCTTCTTTAAAGTATTCTGGCGGATCAATAAGATACAAATAAGTAAAATTAGAATAAGCACTATTATCAAAAGTATTGGTTATAATATTTGTTATATTGTCTATATCTAAATCTTCTTTAGAGGTTGATCTAAACATTTCTGTTAAAGTACCTGAAATACTTTTATTTAAAGCGATCATTTCCCCAAAAATTCCTTGAGTTTGAGTAGCATATTCTTTCGTGATAGAAGCAAGAATATCTTCTGTATTTTTGGTAATATTTTGACTTACTTGTTTTGTGATTAATGAAATTAAAATAACAAGTCCAATAACAACAACAGCTGCCACAGAAAAAATAAGTTTTAAACCTATATTTAAAGATTTAAACATCTTATAACTCCTAAAAAATAAAAAATTTAGATTCTAATTTTAACATATTTTTAAAAAAATAATATTAATTAATTAATTATAAAAAATTATGTATTAGTATTTTTTGATAGAAGATTTATTTTTTTCCTTTTAAAAACAATTCTTTAAAGCGTTTATTAGCGTATTCTTCTATGTCTTTTTGCAAAATAGAGTAATTTTCCATCAATTCCATAGCTCTAGGAGTAAGTTTTGTTCCTGATTCTTTAGAGCGTCCTTGTCTTGTGCTAACTAAAATTTCTTGAGAATTTTTTTGTAAGGTTTGTAAATGCATCCAAGCTTTTTTATAATTAATCCCCATAAGTTTAGAAGCATGTAATAAACTACCTGTTTGTCCGATAAGTTCTAAAAGTTCTGTTTTTCCTCGACCAAAAAGCAAATCTCCATCCGCATTTTCAATCCAAGTTTTTGTTCTTACTATAAATTGCTTACCTTTTTTTTCTTTAAAACAACCAAGTTGACAATACTTTACATCAACCTTATAAGTTTTTAAAGCTGAACGCATACTTTTAAGTCCACAACCTTCTTTAGCAATATCTCTTGCATCTTTACAAAAAATTCTACGCTTTTCATCTAAACTAGGTTCTATTTTTTTAAGCACTTCAATCTTTGCTTTTTCAAAATCTAAATGTCCAAATTGCCCCAACTCGCAATTATCAATTCTCATGTGATTTTCATCGGCTAATTGTCCGATTTTTTCTATATTTATATTAAATTTCTTTGCAATTTTAAAAGCCGTACCACAATCTAATTTTTCATTGCTATTTAACAATTCTCTCATGTATGAGATGATTTCTTTTTCTTGATTTTTATCCATGAATTCTAAATTCTCCACTATAAATATTGATCTTATTTTCTCTAGCAAAACCACAAAGCGTTAAATCAAATTTTCTTGCTATCATAACCCCTAAACAAGTAGGAGCCGTGCGTGAAACAAGCACTGGAATTTTATGCATAACTGCTTTAGCTACCATTTCAGAACTTAGCCTTCCACTAACCATTAAAAAACATTGACTTAAATCAACCCCAGCTAAACGTGCTTTTCCTAAAGCTTTATCTATGGTATTATGTTGGGCTATATCTTCGCCTATAAAAAAAGTTTTCTCATCTACAAAAAGCTTAGCCGTATGCACACAGCCTGTTTTCTCGTAAAGCTCGCATTGAGTATAAAAAGTACTCATTTGTTTTAAAATTTCATCTTTGCTAAATTTTGCATCAGAACTAATTTTACTCGCTTCAATAGCTTCTGGATCGATATTGGCAGTATGTGCTCTACCGCAACCACTTATAACTACACCTTCAGCATTAAGCTTTGCTAAATTTTCTTTATCAATCTTTGCTTTAATATGCACACTCATACCATCATCTTTTGTTTCTATGCTCTCAATATCGCTTACTTTCGCAATGATATTTTCACTCATTAAATATCCTATTGCTAATGCCTGTTCATCTACAGGAGTTGCCATTAAAGCACCTACTTTTTCATCATTAATAAAAATTTCAAGCTTAATTTCACGCACTAAAGTATCATCGCAAGTAAATAAATCTTTGCCTTTATATTTTAAAATTTGAGTTGTAAATAAGGGTTCCATCATCTTCTCTTTAATATAAATTAAAATTATAAAAGTATTATATCAAAAAAATATAATTATAAGTAATATATGAAAAAATAGGCATTTCATTTTATGCATTTTTGATAATTAAAAGTATTTTTTATAAAATTTAGACTTAAAAAAATTTGTGAAAATCTCCCAAAAAATTTTTAAGAGATTTTCATAGAATAAAATTTTAAATTTTTACATTAGGATCATAAGAAAAACTAGGTTCAATTTGCTTTTTATTGCTTAATTCTTTATACCAATAGCTATGTAAAATATAAACCTCTTCTTCTTCTTTATATCCACTTACCATAGAATGAATACTTCCTTTAATAGCAAATACAGCCATATAAATGTGAATTCCAAAGAATACCGCACAAATGATTCCCAAGAAATTATGAATAATAGCTGAAAGTCTTAAAAGCTCAATTTGTGTTAAACCAAAAAGGCCTTGAATGGCAGTAGAATTAAAATCAAGAAAATACATAAATCCACCTGTAATTATCATCAAAAATCCACCAAATACAGCTATATAATACCAAGATTTTTGCCCAAAATTAAACTTACCTGCAGGTACAGGGCGTTTTACTTTGCTTAAATAACCACCTACTATCATCATCCATCTGATATCATAACTTGCAGGAAGCATTCTTTTAATCCACCATAAAAACATAGGGATTATAGAGATGATAAATAAAACCGTTGCAAAAGCATGTAAATTTTTACAAACCCTTACAAAAAGTCCGCCTCCAAAAGTCGCCCCAAACATCATCACAAAACCCGTAGGCACTAAAATCACCCAAGAAATTGCCGCGATAAAATGAAAAAGTCTTTCAAATAATGTAAAAGCATAAATTTTCTTTCCATCGTGTGAAAATTGCTTAGGTCCTATAACCATATAATGCAAAGCAAATGCAGATAATACCGCAATAACAGCGATTAAAGCTATAGTAGCTATATATTCACCTTGCAAAGTTGTCCAAAGTTTGCCAAAAGTATCATAATTTGGGATATTTGCAATACGATGAAAATCCCAAATTTGAGTATCTTGTCCCATTCTCTCACTACCATAAGCAAATAAACTCACTACGCTTAATAAAAGCGTTACAAATACTTTTCTCATAAGCGTTCCTTTCCTATGTAAGCAATTTTCCATTCTATGCTTTGTGAAGGATTAGCAATTCCATAACCCCTACTTTGCAATCTACTATGATAAATTTCTTCTATCTTAGAGCTTTCACCTACTAAAAGTGCTTTTGTTGAACACATAGCTGCACATACAGGTACTTTTCCTTCAGCGATACGATTTTGCCCATAAAGCTCTCTTTCTTTTTCTGAATTTGTACTTTCAGGTCCACCTGCACACATCGTACATTTATCCATAATGCCTTTGTTACCAAATACGCTATCTTTTGGAAATTGTGGAGCACCAAAAGGACAAGCGTAAAGACAATAACCACAACCTATACAAATTTCTTTATCATGTAAAACAATACCATCTGCACGGATATAAAAACAATCCACAGGGCAAACTATAGCACAAGGTGCATCATCACAATGCATACAAGAAATCGAAGTAGAAACTTCTTTTCCTTGTACTCCTTCATTAAGGGTGATGACACGACGACGACGGATATTAATAGGAAGTTCATGTGCTTCATCACAAGCTACCGAACATCCATTACAATCGATACAACGCTCATTGTCACAAAAGAATTTCAAGCGTTCTTTTTCTAAATTTGCAAAATTTACCTTACTCATCTTTTACACCCCATCTTTTGAGATACGGCATAAGCCGCCCTTGGTTTCAGGAATTTGACACATAATGTCATAACCATAATTTGTAACCGTATTTGCACTTTCTCCACTTGCATAAGGTTTAGTTCCTTTAGGGAAATTGTGCGTTAAATCCACACCCTGCATCACACCTGTAAAATGGAAAGGTAAGAAAATCATATCTTTTGCTACACCTGGATTGAGCTTGACTCTCACATGAATTTTAGTTCCTTCTGGAGAATGCACCCAAATCATATCCCCTGCTTTAATCTTTTGCTCGCTTGCAAGTTCAGGATTTATCTCACAAAACATCTCAGGCGTTAAACGAGTAAGATACATCGAAGCTCTATTTTCCATACCTGCACCATTTAAATTCACAAGTCTTGCTGTGACTAGATTAAGCGGGAATTCTTTAGAATAATCCTTAGCCTTTTGCACAGAAACAAATTTTGTATCCACACGATAAAGCGCTTTTTGATCCTCAAAACTAGGATATTTTTGCACCAAATCATTTCTTGGAGAATGAAGCGGCTCGCGGTGAAGTGGAATTTGATCTTTAAATGTCCAAACCACAGCCCTAGCTTTAGCATTTCCATAAGGCACTATACCTTTTTCTATACATTTAGTCGCTATGATATTACTATCATCATAAGACCAAATTGCACCCATTTTTTCTTTTTCTTGAGCACTTAAAGTAATACCTAAAACTTTTTCTATATTATCTTTAGTAATTTGTGGATAGCCTGTATTAATAGGCGAATTTAAAGGTGCATTTTTAGCAAGCAAACTCTCTCCTTCATACTCGAGTCCAAAATTATTTCTAAAGCCCATACCACCTTTTGCAACTTCAATATCGGTATTATAAAGCACAGGAGAACCTGGATGCTTATCACTCCAACAAGGCCAAGGAAGCCCATAATACTCACCAGCAACCTCGTCTTTTCCTTCTAAAGTTACCTCATCAAATTTATCCCAGTATAAAGTATGCTTTTTAAGCCTTTCAGGACTCCAACCATTAAGTCCTATACTTCTAACTGCTTTTGCAATTTCCCTTGTTGCATTTTCAGGCCAAACGATCTCACCTTTTTCATCGCGTAAGGTTTTAGTAAAGTCTTCATAAAAACCTAATTTTTTGGCAAGCTCAAATAAAATTTCTTGATCTTCTTTGCTTTCATAAAGTGGATCTACAACTTTAAATCTCCATTGCCCACTACGATTTGTAGCTGTTACACTTCCACTTGTTTCAAACTGTGTTGCTGCAGGTAAAAGATAAATTCCATCTTTTCTTTCTGCGATAATCCCTGCTTCATTTACAAAAGGATCGGCTAAAACTAAAAGCTCTAAAGCTTCCAAACCTTCTTTAACTTTAGCTTGCTGTGCAGTCGAAGTGATACCATTTCCCATTACCACTAAAGCTTTCAAAGGCGTTCCTGCATTATCCACTTTATCATTTCCATCTTTACCATTTAAGGCTGCAGCCCACCATCTAGCAAGTGAAAGTCCAGTTTTATGCATCCAATCTTTACTTACAAAATTTCCTAAAAGCCACTCATAATCAACGCCCCAAATCTTAGCATAATATCTCCAAGTCGCTTCATTTAAAGGATAATAGCCTGGTAAATTTTCACTCAAACACGCCATATCTGAAGCACCTTGCACATTATCGTGTCCGCGTAAAATATTTACCCCGCCGCCGAATTTACCTATATTTCCAAGTACCATTTGTACTATAGGTGCTAAACGTGTATTTGAAGTTCCTACAGTATGTTGAGTTAAACCCATAGCCCAAATAAGCGTAGTTGGTTTGTTTTTAGCTACTTCGTGAGTGATTTGCACCAAAAGTTCTTTAGAGATCCCTGTAACATTTTCCACTTCTTCAGCTGTCCATTTTGCTGCTTCTTCACGAATTTTATCAATTCCAAAAACTCTTTCATCAAGGTATTTTGTATCTTCTAAGCCTTCATCAAAGATGATTTTTAGCATTCCATACATGAAAGCAATGTCAGTTCCTGGACGAATTCTTGCGTAAATATCCGCTTTTGCCGCACTCTTTGTAAATCTAGGATCTACAACGATAAGCTTTGCACCTTTTTCTTTTGCTTTTAAGAAGTGTCTAAAACCTACAGGGTGATTTACTGCTGGATTTGCCCCAATGATAATGATACATTTACTTCTTTGAATATCTCCAAGATGGTTTGTCATAGCGCCATAACCAAATGTATTCGCCACACCGGCGACTGTTGCGCTGTGTCAAATTCTAGCTTGATGATCTACATTATTGGTTCCAAAAAATGCTGCGAATTTTCTTATATAATAAGCTTGTTCATTGTTTAGTTTTGCAGAACCTAAAAACATAACACTTTCAGGATTTTCTTTACGATAAGCTGCTAATTTTTCTCCGATTTCACTTAAAGCTTGCTCATAACTTATGCGTTTCCATTCTCCATTTTCTTTTTTCATAGGGTATTTTAAACGCACATGAGAACGCACCATATCGATCATATCAGAGCCCTTACAGCAATGGCCTCCCGAGCTAACAGGGTGATCTTGTGCGATTTCTTGGCGCAACCACACTCCGTTTTGAACTTCTGCAATAATTCCGCAGCCTACAGAACATGCGGTACATACACTCTTAATCTTTTGACTTCCTTCATAAGCTTCTTTTAATTCATCCGCATTTGCTTCTCTTAAAATTTCGCTTCTAGCTAGCAACGGACTTGCCAAACTTGAAAGCGCGGCCATTTTAAGAAAAGAACGGCGATTAAGCTTGATAGTTTCATTCATACTTGACATTATTCAGCCCTCATATAATATTTTTCCCAATTAGCACTTCTTTGATAAAGCACTTCCTTCTTTTTGCTTTTGCCTCTAACAAGATCCTTTCTTTCTTCATCTTGCCCAAAAGCTACACTTGCACCGCCTAAAAGACTTGCAGTACCCAAAGCAATAGCAGATTTTTTAAGAAATTCCCTGCGATTTTTCACGAGATCTCCTTTGTTTATTTGCTTCTCTTCTTAAAAATTCAGAACGAGATAAATCATTTTGAACTTTCTTAGAAGGTTTTATAGTAGGTTTTTCAAGTTCAAAACAATATCTTTCAAATTCTATAAACTGCGCAGCAATATTTGCTATTTCTTTATAAAGCTTCGCTTTTGAATTTGAAAAAATAAGCATTAAAAATTCATCAATGCCTTGATTGATGACTTTTTCAAACAATGCCTTAGCAAGTTCATCTTCCTTATTTTTTAGAAATTCACTCATCAAAATAAAACAAAATCCTACACTATCTTCAGCTTCTTTAAAAATTTTTTCATTGCGACGGATTGTACTCTTAGCTAAAATCTGCCTTACATTAAGCAATGCTTTTGAATTTTCAAAACCTTCTTCTATATAAGAGAAAGTCATAGGAATAGTATTTTTAAGTGCTAAAAAAAGCTCGTCGTATTCCTTATAAAATACTTGGAGATCTTGCGTATCTTTTAAATTAGAAAGTAAAATTTCAAAACTTGTTCTTAAACTTTCATCAAATAAACCCTCTTGCATAGCTTCTAAATAAGCTTTTAAGTTACACAATCTATTTTCGGAAAATGAAAAAACGAAAAGTTCTCCTAAGCACTGATAATAAAGACTTCTAGCTAATCTTAGTTTTTCTAAATCCATTTTTAACTCATTCAAATTTTTGAAGATTTGTCGTTAAATAATTTGCAAAATAATATTATGCAAATTACACCTAATTTTCCTTCTTAATCCTTATTTTTGACTGATTTATCTTAATATGATTTGTTTTAAAAGGAACTGAATTTCTCTTAAAAATCTGCCTGATATGAAAAAATAGAATCTATCCTTAAAATCCTATAAAATAGTATCTTGATAAGGTTTTTATAAAAAAGTTGCATAAAATATTTAAGCCTAAAAAACAAAACTTTCATTTTGTTGTTTAAAAAATATTTTATGCTAAAAAGAAATAATAAAATTATTCTTCCAAAAAAATTTTTAATTTCTTAAAGAATAATCCTTATAAGAAAATTCTCTTATCATTTGAAGTTCATTTTTGTGATCTAAAAGCATAAGATTTGGAAGTCTTATGCCATTAAAAGTTGTGTTTTTCACAATAGTGTAATGAATTTGATCTAAAAAAACAATTTTATCGCCGATTTTAAGCTTTTTATCAAAGGCATATTCTCCCATTACATCACCCGCTAAACAAGTATTTCCAGTAAGCAAATAGGCAAATTCGTTTTCTTTTAAGTCTGAAATTTTTTCATTTTCTCTTGTGGCTAAAATTCTAGCATTTAAAACTTCACTTGTATAAGGCATGATGATAGTATCTGGCATATGCGCTTCGCTTGAAGTGTCTAAAATAGCAATTTGCTTTTCATTTTCTATGATATCTACTACACTAGCCACTAAATTTCCTGTTTGCCAACCTACCGCTTCACCTGGTTCAAGATAAACTTGCACGCTATATTTATCACTGAAATTTTTACACAAAGCAATAAGTTTTTCAACATCATAGCCTTTTTTGGTGATGTGATGCCCTCCTCCAAAATTCACCCATTTCATTTGCCCTATCCATTTGCCAAATTTCTCTTCAAAAGCCTTTAAAACAGCTTCTAAAGCATCAGCACTTTCTTCACAAAGTGCGTGAAAATGAAGTCCTTCTACTCCGCTTAAATCAAAATTTTCTAAATCCTTGCTCAAAATCCCTAGTCTAGAGTATTTCCCGCAAGGATTATAAAGCTCTTTAGGAGCAAAAGAAAATTCCAAATTGCAACGAAGTCCTAAGGAGTTATTAGTACACAAGGATTTAAATTTATCAAATTGATACAAAGAATTAAAAACAATATGATGAGACAAATGAGCAATCTCACTCATTTCATCTTCTTTAAAAGCAGGCGAATAAGTATGAATTTCTTTATCCATATATTGTTTAGCAAATTTTGCTTCCCAAAGCCCGCTACAAGTACAGCCTTTAAGATACTCACCTACAATCTTCATCGCCCCTGAAAAAGCAAAACCTTTTAGAGCTAAAAGCACTTTAGCTCCGCTTTTTTCACCAACATTTGCTAAAATTTCACAATTTCTTCTTAATTTATCTTCCTCCAAAATATAAGCTGGGGTTTGAATATTTTCATAAAACATTATTTTTCCTTGATTAAATTGCTAAAATCATAACAAAATTAAACCAAATTTTCAAAATAAATATTTACTAAAACTAAAAAAATAATGACTATAATACAAAAAATCAAGCAAAAGGAAAAACTAATGAATAGAAGAAATTTTTTAAAATTTAATGCACTCACTCTAGCAAGTATGGGTGTAGCCTATGCAAATCCTATGCACGATATGCACTCCATGCATAAAAATCATTCTATAAATCATGACTTAGATACTTCTTTTATAAACTTTGCTCCAAAAAATTTAAAACTTTTAGATCCAAAACAATTCCCCCAAGGAGAAATTTTAAAAGCCTTACCTTTGCTCAAAAATGAAAGTAAAGAAAAAAATATTTTTCGTGCTACCATAGAAATCAAAGAAAATCATATAGAACTTATCAAAGGTAAAAAAACTCTATTTTACACTTATAATGGCTTAATACCGGCTCCAAAAATAGAAGTTTTTGAAGGAGATAAACTTGAAATTTTAGTCAAAAATAAACTCAAAGAAGCTACAACTATACATTGGCATGGCGTTCCTGTACCACCTGATCAAGATGGAAGCCCACATGATCCTATCTTAGCAGGAGAGGAAAGAATATATCGATTTGAAATTCCTCAAGATAGTGCAGGGACTTATTGGTATCATCCACACCCACATTTCACTACTTCTAAGCAAGTTTTTATGGGATTGGCTGGAGCTTTTGTGATTAAGGCGAAAAAAGATGCTTTAAGTCATTTAAAAGAAAGAGATTTGATGATTAGTGATTTGCGTCTTGATGAAAACGCTCAAATTCCAAACAACAACCTCAATGATTGGCTTAATGGTAGAGAGGGTGAGTTTGTACTCATCAATGGACAATTTAAACCTAAAATCAAACTCGCCACAAACGAACGCATACGCATTTATAATGCTACTGCGGCAAGATATTTAAATTTACGCATACAAGGAGCTAAGTTTATACTTGTTGGTACTGATGGCGGACTTATAGAAAAAGCTATTTACAAAGAAGAACTTTTCTTAAGTCCTGCTTCTCGCGTAGAAGTTTTAATCGATGCTCCAAAAGATGGGGAATTTAGACTAGAAAGTGCTTATTATGATAGGGATAAAATGATGGTAGAAGAAGAACCTAATACCCTATTTTTAGCTAGTATTAGCTTAAAAAAAGAAAATTTAGAACTTCCAAAAAAATTAAAAATTTTCAAACCTTTAGAAGAGCCTAAGGAATTTAAAGAAATAATCATGAGTGAAGATCATATGCAAATGCATGGTATGATGGGAAAAAGTGAAAGCGAATTAAAAATCGCTCTTGCGTCTATGTTTTTAATCAATGGCAAAAGCTATGATTTAAAACGCATTGATTTAAGCTCCAAGCTTGGAGTAGTTGAAGACTGGATAGTGATAAACAAATCTCACATGGATCATCCTTTCCACATACACGGCACGCAATTTGAACTCATCTCATCAAAACTCAATGGCAAAGTTCAAAAAGCCGAATTTAGAGCCTTCAGAGATACTATAAATGTGCGTCCTAATGAAGAGTTAAGACTTAGAATGAAACAAGATTTTAAAGGACTTAGAATGTATCATTGCCATATTTTAGAACATGAAGATTTAGGAATGATGGGAAATTTAGAAGTAAAGGAATAAAATGGTAAAAGTGGAATTTTTAGGCCCTATAAATAAAGAAAATTTAGAACTTGAAGTAAAAAATTTAAAAGAATTAAAAGAAATTTTGCAAAAAGATGAGAGTTTAAAAGAATGGCTAGAACTTTGTGCTGTATCTTTAAATGATGAAATCATTTTTGATGAAAACACTAGCTTAAAAGATGGTGATAAAATCGCACTTTTACCACCGGTTTGTGGGGGTTAAATGAGTGAATTTATATTGACAAATAATGCCTTAGATATTCCGCGAATTTATGCAAAATGGTATGAATTTGCTAAGGATAAAAATTGTGGTGCTTTGCTGACTTTTTGTGGTATAGTGCGCGAAGAAGAAGGCATTGAAGCACTTAGTTTTGATATTTATGAGCCGCTTTTAAAAAAATGGTTTGATGAATGGCAAAAAAGAGTTAAAGAAGAAGGTGTGATCTTGCTTTTTGCACATTCAATCGGAGATGTAAAAACACATGAAAGCTCGTATTTTGCAGGAATTTTAAGCAAACAAAGAAAATTAGGACTTAAACTTCTTAATGAATTTGTTGAAGATTTTAAAGCAAGTGCGCCCATTTGGAAGTATGATGTGATAAACAAAGAAAGAATTTATGCCAAAGAAAGATCAACCAAACTTTGCGGTGCAGGACTTTTAAAATCATAGTTTATTTTTTCAAAAATCAATCTTAATAAATTTAAATTAAGGAATTAAAATGCTAATGTCTTATGAAGAAAGTCTAAAAATTTTACATTCTCATATCAAACCTTTTGCAAGGGTTGAAAAAATAGCTCTTACCGAGTGTTTGGGGCGAATTTTAGCTCAAGATATAAAAGCGAGTAAAAATCAGCCTGAATTTTTAACTTCAGCCATGGATGGTTATGCTATAAAATTTGAAGATCAAGACAAACCTTTAAAAATTTTAGGCATCACACCTGCAGGGACTATGCCTGAATTTAAAGTAGAAAACGATACTTGTGTTAAAACCTTTACAGGATCGCTTATGAGCGAAGGAAGTGATACTTTAGTGCCTGTTGAAAATGTTCGTGTGGAAAAAGATACACTTTTTATAGAAAAAAAGGTTTCTAAAGGCTTTGCAGTTAGGGAAATCGGAGAAAATTATAAAAAAGATGAAATTTTACTTAAAAAAGGCACGAAGCTAAACTATAGCGAAATAGCTCTTTTGGCTGAACTTGGATTTTTTCATATCAGTGTATTTATAAAGCCTATCATAGGAGTTTTAAGCAGTGGAAGCGAGATAAAAGATCTAGGAGAAGCCTTAGAAAACCCTGCTCAGATTCGCTCTTCAAATCATATTGCTATAGCTAGCTTAGCTAAGAATTTAAATTGCGATACAAGGGTTTTTCCGCTTTTAAAAGATGATGAAAAAACTACTTTTTCTACCCTTGAAAGTGCATTGCAAAGTTGTGATATTTTAGTTACGACGGGCGGAGTTTCAATGGGAGATTTTGACTTTTTAAAAAAGGCTATTAAAGAGTATGAACTCATCATCGATAAAGCAGATATCAAACCAGGAAGACACATCAAGATAGCTAAGGCTAATGAAAAATTCATCATCGCCTTACCAGGTTTTCCTTACTCAGCCATGGTGATGTTTAATCTTTATGCAAGAGAGATTTTAAATTCTTGGCTACTTCAGCCAAAAGACTATATTTGCAAAGCTTTTTTGCAACGAAGTTATAAGAAAAAAACACCTTATTTGGAATTTGTTGCTTGTAATGTGGAATTTAAAAATGGACGCATTTTGGCAAATTTAGAAGGCAAAAAAGAAGGCTCAAGTGCGATCATTAATAATCTTAACAACAAAGCCGCACTGATGATAGCGCCAAAAGAATGTGAAATTTTAGAAAATGAAAGCTTAGTGGATATTATCTTTATGCCTTGAAATTTTTCAAAAAGGTTTAAATCGCCTTTTTGACTTCTTTTTGCCCTTTTAAACTAAGCCAAACAACTAAAAATGAAATGAAATAAGCAAGTGTAAATGGAATACTGATATAAAATATTATCTCCGTCATCATTTCTTGTAATCTTATACTATCTAATAGCCAAATAAAAGCAAAAAATAACTTACTTACAATTTCACTACAAACAAAAAATGCGAAAACAAGATAGAAAAGTTTTTCTTTTGTAGCTTGAACTAAAGTTTTAAAGAAGAAAAAGGCGATGATAATATAGACTACACTCATAATTTCATTCAAAATAAAATTTTCAATAAAAACACCTTCGCCCATTATTAATTTTAAAATAAAGTGCAAATTCCATTTAAGAACAATCAAAGCCTGCCACACAAAGAAATAAATAAGCATTTTATAGGTTTTTAACTTTTTACAAAATAAAAACACACTTAATAAAGCTAAAAATGTTGCTATATAAAATAAAACATATCGAATATAAAAAAGATTGTGTATTAACCTACCATAGGTCTCAAAATCAAAAAATTCTCTCCATGTGGATTGAAATGTAATTATTTGAGTAAAATTTGAAAGTCCGAGAATAACAGAAAACAAAACCAAAGACAAAACCATTGTAATTTTAATCCATTTTAAATCAAAATCGAAAATAACTTTTTGTGTTGGGATTGTAAATTTTTCTTTATTTGAAATTTCTTGCTTATCAAATTTTTTAAATTCAACCCACGCTAAAATCCAAAAAACCAAACTTGCTAGCAAAAACACCAAACCTATACCGATAATCAAAGTAAGAAGCCCTAAATAATAGGTATTAAAAGCATAAATGAAATACTTCTGTTTTGTTACTCTAGCAATTTCATAGTAAAAAGCTTTCAAAAAAGGAAAAATTAAAGCCAAAGTAATGATAAAAAGCACACTAAAAGTGGTTATGGCTGAAAATATACTATCTTGATTAAAATAAAAGTCACCAAAAAAGTCAATTCTAGGCTTCAAAATCACAAATAAAGAACTTGTGCTAATAAGAATGCCAAAAAATCCAATCCCTGCAGCAATAAAGAGATTTTTAAATAAATTTTTAGCACCGCCATAGATTTTTAAATCATAAAGCAAGATAAAAAACAAAATCCAACTCGCAAGAGCAAATAAAAATCCAAGATAAGGAATGATACCTAAAAATCCACAAACAATACTTGCTATAGCTTTAAAGCGAATTTCTTTTATCTTTTTTTGAAGTAAAATTTCATGTAAATTTTGCATCGAAATTCCTTAAAAATTAAAAAGGATATTTTACTGAATTTTGTATAAAATGCAATCATTAATATATAAAATATTTTCAACTTAAGCTATTTTGAGATTATTTTAATCATAACAAAATCTCTTACGATCTTCACACTGACGCTCTTATAAAATCTTATATATCAAACTTATCAAGATGCCCTTTGAAAATATTTATAATGAAAATATGAAAAATAACTTTAATATAAGTTTATTTTTGTAACAATATTAATTAAATACTAAATATATAAAAAATAATCATGAAATTTAAATATTAATTATAGGAGAAAACATGCCAGTTTTTATGATATGTTCTACACTTTTAGCAGTAATTGTCGTTGCTTATTATATACTTAAAAAATACAATCCTATTTTTGTATTTTTTCTTTCAAATATTATCTTGCTTATTTTTGCTTTTTATATCACAGGAGCACCTATACCCAAAGCCCCAAGCAGAGAACACTCAAGTTTTTTAGATGTTTTACTTGATAGCTACGCCTTTATCACAGCAACTTTTAAAAGTCAGCTTTCTGGAGCAGGGCTTATTATCATGAGTGTGGCAGGCTTTACTGCTTACATGAAACATATCAATGCTTCGGCAAAACTTGCTTTTTTAGCAAATAAACCCTCAGGAAAAATCAAAAAATAAATACTTAATTTTAAGTGGAACTTTTGTTGTTGGAATGGCTTTAAAAATCGTCATTTCTAGCTATGCTGAATTGCTTTTGCTTTTGTTAGCATGTATTTATCCTGTTTTAATCTCACTTAAAATCCGTCCTATTACAACTGTATATGCGCTTTCTTTAATTGCACTTGATTATGATTCAAAAGATGGAAATTCAATCAATATGGCAGATATGGTAGGACAAAGTGATAATGTCGTAGGGCTTTTTTTAAATTACCAAATTTATAGTGTGATTACCTATGTTGTAATTATTGCCATCTTGATTCCTTTTTATTTTGCTTGGATTGATAAAAGAGATAAAGAAAAAGGTGTTTTAAATGATGAAGTTGAAATTCCGCAAATCATTGATCCTAAATGCCCTACTTTTTACATACTCTTTCCTTGGTTACCTGTTATATTTTTATTTATAGCGTATTTTTTTACTATCAAGCTCGATGTTGTGATAGCAAATTTTGTAAGAATTTCTTTAGTTTTTCTTGTTGAATTTGCAAGACACAGAAATGCTAGAAAATTAGGCGAAGATATGATGGTGATTTTAAAAGGCTATGGCTGAAATTTTTTCTCAGTCGTAAGCATAATCATCGCCGCTGGAGTATGCGCTAAAGACATTAAAGCACTTGGTGGAGTTAATATCCTTGCTAACGCGGTTTCAAATCTTGGAACAGGAAATTTTGCATGGTTTGGAATTCTTTTGAGTATAGCTATTTTAAGCTTTTTAGTTTATTTTGCCACAGTGATTATGGGAAGTGGAATTGCTGCTTTTAATGCTTTTGGAAAACTAGCTCCTGATATAGCTACGAAATTAGGCATTGCACCTATTACTCTAGTTTTACCTGTAGAAATTGCATCTTGTTTAGGTCGCGCAGCTTCACCCATAGCAGGTGGGATCATAGCTTTAGCTGGATTTGCAAAAGTAGCTCCAATGGATATTATAAAACGAACCACTCCTCTTTTACTTATCGCTATGCTTGCAAACGTGCTTGTAGCCTTTTATCTAGCACAAACCAATCCTGTGCCAAAAGAACAAAACACTACAAAAATAGCAGTATCTTTAAATAATAAATATTTATTATTTTATAAAAACTATAAATTTTCTAAATTATTTTCTGCTTTTTTAGTAAAAATTTCATAAATTTTTCTATATTCTTTTTGCCAAGCTGGTTTTACTATCAATTTATCAAATCTACCTCCATAACTTCCACCTCCAAATCTATAAGCTGCAAGACTACTTGTGAAAGCCAAAGTAGGAATTTGTAAAATATCACAAAGATGTAAATTTCCAGTATCAACAGTAATTAAAAAATCTAGCTTTTGAGAAATACTTACCAAAGAAGCAATATTTTTATTATTACAGAAAACTTTCAAATTTGCATTCTGATCAATATTATATTGAATAGAATTCGTACTAAAATTTAAAAGTATAAATAAAAATTTAGGATATTTTAAAGAAAGTTGCCTTGCAAGCCCTATCCAATCTTTTATAAAAAAATTAAATCCTCTATATTCGCTATTATTTGAAAAAGCATTAATACCTATAATTTTTTCATATTTTGTATCAATTTGTTTAAAAAAATTATCACTTAATCTTGCATCATAAGGTAATAAATTTTTAATTTTAGAAAAATCAATTTGATTAAAATTTTTATCAAAATGCCTAGTATTAATCATCCTAACCAATTTTAAAACAATTTCACTCATATGTTTTTTAGCTCTAAAAAATGGTAAAGGTGTGGTTAAATTTTTAGAAATTATACTAATAAGATGAGGGAATACTATACATTTTTGAACATTTAAAAATTTTAATTTTTTAAAATATAAACCTTGTCTTCGTGTGGTAATAAAAATTACTGGATTTTTGCTTTGAATTTTTTCTAAAAAATCATCCTTATAAATCAAAACTTCATCAATAAATGGAATTTTTTCTAAAAAATCACTTTCCATTAATCCATTTGTTAATAAAAATAATTTATACTCTGGATAGAGTTGCTTTATAGCATACAAAGCTTTAAAACAAACTAATAAATCTCCAAAACCATCCGAATGAAAGACAATATTTTTCATCACTTTTCCTTATTATTTTTTTAATTTACTCTTAAAATATCTTAAAAAAATAAATTCTTTTCACTCTAAAACAATACCTTCATTAATGCAAATTTCGCCGATAATAAAGGCATCTGAATTTTCTAAAACCTTACTTACATTAGAAGGATCTACAACCATTACTAAACCCGCTCCCATGTTAAAGCTTCTATACATTTCGCTTTCTTCTACAGCCTGTCCTATAGTATAAAAAATTTCAGGAGTTTTAAGATGATGTTTGCGTATAGTTGCACCCATACCACGAGGTAAAACGCGTGGTAAATTTTCTACTAAACCACCCCCTGTAATATGAGCTAGAGCACTAATATAAGGCTTTAATGTAAGAAAATCACGCACATAAATCCTTGTAGGTTCTAACAAAATATCAATTAAATTTTTACCCTCTATCTTGTCATCAAATTTTAATTTTAAACTTTCAAAAAGTACTTTTCTAGCTAAAGAATAGCCATTTGAATGAAGTCCTGAACTAGGAAGAGCAAGCAAAATATCGCCATTTTTAACAAATTTACTTCTATCGATCTCATCTTCTTCAGCCATGCCCACTGCAAAACCCGCAAGATCAAAATCATCTTTTGCATACATTCCAGGCATTTCGGCAGTCTCTCCGCCTATTAAAGCACAATTTGCCATTTTACACCCCTCGGCAATGCCTGCCACAACTGACTTTGCAACCTCTACTTCAAGCTTGGCTGTAGCGTAATAATCCAAGAAAAACAAAGGCGTAGCAAAATTACAAATCAAATCATTCACACACATTGCTACTAAATCTTGCCCTATGGTGTCGTATTTTTTTGCATCAATAGCCAAACGAAGTTTAGTCCCAACACCATCTGTAGCCCCCAAAATTACAGGATTTTTAAAGCCACTTGGCATTCTAAAAGCACCAGCAAAAGAACCAATTCCACCTACAACATTATCATTAAAAGTTTCTTTAACCAAAGGTTTTATAGCCTCTACAAAGGCATTTCCATTATCTATACTTACGCCTGCATCTTCATATGAAATTTTCATTTATTTTCCTTTAAGAACTAAAAAGGTATTTTAACGAAAAAAGTTTTAATAAGGCATAAGATGAAAAATGCTTTTTTTGTAACCGCTTCAATTGCTTGTGGTAAAAGCACTTTTATAGAAATAGCGAATTCTTTAGGCTTTAAAAGCATTAGCGCAGACAGTATCGCTCACGAAATTTTAGATAAATATGCTTTGGAACTGGCTCAAATTTTCTCTAAATTTCATAAAAAAAATTTATTGAAAGCAGAGGGTAAGATAGATAGAAAAATCCTTGGAGAAATTATTTTTAACAACAAAGAAGCCAAAACCATATTAGAAAATTTCACCCATCCTAAAATTCGTGCTCAAATTTTAGAACAAATGCAAATTCTAGAACAAGAAAATAAAGCTTTTTTTGTAGAAATTCCTCTTTTTTTTGAAAGCGGTGCTTATGATGGTTTGGGGAAAGTGATCTTAATCTATGCTCCTAAAGAACTCAGCCTAAAAAGAATCATACAAAGAGATAATTTAAGCTTAGAAACTGCAAAAGCAAGGCTTGATTCTCAAATGAATATTGAAGAAAAACTTAAAAAAGCGGATTTTATCATTAAAAATACTGGCTCTTATGTCGATTTTAGGCAAGAATGTGTTAAAGTAATACAAAATATTTCCAAAGGACAAATGTGAAGTTTTATAAATATTGCGCAAGTGGCAATGATTTTGTGATAATGAATGCGAGTGAAAAAAAAGACAGAAGTGCTTTAGCTAAAGAACTTTGCAATCGTTATGAAGGCATAGGTGCGGATGGCTTTATAGTAATTTTACCTCATGAAAAATACGACTTTGAATGGGAATTTTATAATAACGATGGCTCAAGGGCTGCTATGTGTGGCAATGGCTCAAGAGCAGCAGCGCATTTTGCACACCATATAAATGGTATCAAACCTCATATGGCTTTTCTTACCGAAGCAGGAGTTATAAAAGCAAATGTTGATAATAATAGCGTAGAAGTTTCTTTAGGGAAGATAAAAAACATACAAGAAGCCTTTAGTGAGTGTGAAAAAAACTGGCAACTTTGTGATACGGGAGTTCCACATTTGGTGCATTTTTGTGAAAATTTGGATGAGTTTGATCTTGAGCTTTGCAAACAAATGAGAGAAAAATATAATGCCAATGTAAATTTTGTAAAAGTTGAAAATGACAATACTTTAAGAGTTCGCACTTTTGAAAGAGGCGTAGAAGATGAAACACAAGCATGTGGCACGGGCATGGGAGCTTGTTTTTATCTTGCATTCTTAAATAAAAAAATTCACAATCAAGCTAGAGTGATTCCAAAAAGCGGTGAAGAGCTAAGTTTTAAATTCGAAAATGAAGAATTATTTTTTAAGGGAAAAGTGAGATATTGCTTTGAAGCGAATTATAATTTTTCTTAGTTTTTATTTACTCCCTCTTTTTGGCGATAGCGAGCTTAAAAATGGCTTTGGAGAGGAGTATTATAAACTCGATGTAGAACAAAAAAGACAAATATTTTTTGTCAAAATGAATGCAATGTTTGATGAAAGCTTTGAAGAAATAGCCAAAGAAAGGGCTTTTGTAGAAGCTTTTTTTTATGATGCGTATAAAAATGGACTTAGAAATTCAAACCAAAACAATCTAGAAAAATTAATCAATCTTAAAAACAAATACCGCGTTGAAAATCTTTATGATTTTACAGAATACAAAAAACGCATTCAAAAAATTCCAAAATCCATGGGTATAGCCCAAGCTTTGGTCGAAAGTGCTACAGGAACAAGCCGTTTTGCAAGAGAGGCAAATAATCTTTTTGGAGAATGGACCTGGGGAGAAAAGGGCTTAATCCCTGATCTAAGACATCCTGATAAAAAACATAAAATTAGAATTTTTGATAGCTTGCAAGATAGTGTGGATTCTTATGTACTGAATTTAAATCGGCACTTTGCTTATGAGGAATTTCGCAACGAAAGAGCTAAATTTGAAAGCGAAGGCAAAGAAATAACAGGACTAGAGGCTATTAAAACTTTAGATTCTTACTCCGAGCGCAAGGGTTATTATATCAATATCGTTACTAAAATCATCCAGCGATACGATCTTGAGCGATACAATACTCCAAATTCTTTCTAGTCTTAGCTAAAAGCCGAGTGAAAATTTATCAAAAGGCAAAACTTCAAATTTCACCCCTTGCTCAAAAAAGCTATCTTCACTCGAAAGAGTGATGAAAACTACATGAAAAATTCCAAGCTCTAAACTCTTAGAAAGAATTTTCTTAGCGCGCAATTTGATCAAGTCTATATCCAATGTCGGACTAGAAATATATGCGATTTTTGAAACCTTACTATAAAATGTAAAAAATTTATTGTAAAAAAATTCTTGTTTAAATTTAAAAAGCTCATTTAAAATAAGATTTTCAAACAAATGGGTAAAATCTTTTTGTATGCATAGATTGTTTCTTAAGCCAAAATCCCTAAAATAAATTTTTTGAAGCTTTTTTTCATCATGGCTTATAGGATGGATGATATAGGTATTTTCAAGCTCTTTTATGGTGTGATAAACGCTATCTTTAGATGTTTTTAGCCTTTTTTTAAGCTCTAAAAAAAGCTTGGAAATACTGATCTGCTGTCCTAAATTTAAAGCTAAGTATTTTAAAATTTCAAGTTCTAGAGTGTTAAAATTTTGTCTTAAAAGTATATTTTTTTCACCTAATTTACTACGCCCACTTTGCAAAAAAAGTCCCACTAGATTGTTTATCGGTAAATTTTTTCTACTGATACTTACAAATTCTTCAAAGTCAAAATAATCAAGCTCAAGCTCTTGAAATCCTTCGATATGCAAATCTTTTTTATCTGTACTTATGATGATAGGAATTTTAATATCTTGCAAATTTAAGGCAAATTCAACATTATAAATACAAAGAAATTTTATCTGGGCATTTTTTTCTAAAAAATTTGAAAGATGCTCTAAGCTTTGGTTTTCAAAACGAGTATCGTGCAAATTTAAAAATAAAATTTCATTGGGCTTAAATTGGGATAAATAGTTAAAAATCAAGGTTTTTTTACCGCTAAATTTTGGTCCTTTGATGATGATATTACAAAGAGGAATTTGTACCTTTCTTTCATAGCTTATTTCAAATTTGGGATGATTTTCGTAAAAAAAATTTAATATCTTCAAATCTTATCCTTTTAAAAAGGAAAATTATAACATATTTAAAAGCTCATTTAATCACTGACTATTTGCCAATTTTCACAAATATATCACTATCTTTAAACATAGGAATAAATTTTTATAGACATTAAAAGTCCATTTTTATATTGTATAATTTCACAAATACCAAGAAAGGGTTGAAATGGCTTTAGTAGTTGATACCATACAAGAATACACTATCAAAAAAGATGCAAAGTCTTTTTGGATGTGTTTTAACGCTCCAAATAATGATTTTCATATCAATAAAACAAGATATGAAAACATTTTTGATGAAAAGAAAACAGACTATAAAGCTAGAGATGAATTTTAACTTTTATGAAAGAAAATTTTCCAAAAACAAAACTTATTAAGGTGTTTGATACAGCTCCGGTGGGGTATTTACTATATCCTTATTTGAGGAGCATTGCTGTTGATTGCGAAGAAGGAGATGAAGTTTATAGGGCTATAAGTGAAAAATACGAAGATGAAAACTGTATGCCAAAATCCATAAATGCTGTTTTTGGGAAATGAGTTTTGAAGTAGCTCAAGATCTACACGAGGCGAGGAAATATGATTATGATAATCTTTAAAGGTTGAAAATACAAATAAAAACTCATATAAAAGAAGCTCTAGATAAAGCAGAAGTGATCATTATTACAGCTGGAGCTGGCATGGGAATAGATAGCGGTTTGCCTGATTTTAGAGGAAAAGATGGCTTTTGGAGAGCCTATCCATATTTGCAAAAACTAGGTATAGATTTTGAACGCATGGCCAATCCTAAAAAATTTTTATGCAAACCCACAACTTGCTTGGGCTTTTTATGGACATAGGTTTAAGCTTTATAAAGATACTAAACCACACAAGGGCTATGAAATACTTTTAAAACTTGCAAAAAGCAAGCAAGATTATTATGTTGTTACGACTAATGTGGACGGGCATTTTAAAAAAGCTGGTTTCGATGAAAATAAAATTTATGAATTTCATGGAAGTATAAATATTATCTACAATGTTTTAATTATGCGTGCAGTGATTTAATCTGGCAAATACAAGAAGAATTACCCATAGATATGGGGGAATTTAAAGCTTTATCTTTGCCAAAATGTCCTAGATGTCAAGGCTTAGCAAGACCAAATATCTTAATGTTTGCTGATGGCACATTTAATGATAGTCGTTATTTTTTACAAAAACAAAATTATAAAAATTGGCTTAAGCCTCTAGAAGATAAAAATATCTTACTTATAGAGCTTGGCGCTGGCAAAGCTATACCTAGTATGCGTATGTTTGGCGAGGATTTTTGTAAAAAAAGTAAAACTAGAACACTTTTAAGGATCAATCCAAATGAGTGTGATTTTCCAAAGTTTTTTAAAAATGGTATAGGACTTAAAATGAAAGCTTTAGAAGCTTTGGAAATGATAGATAGCTTGATATAATAAACTTAAATTTAAAAAGGTTACAAATGAACGAAAAAAGTAGTAAAGTAAAATCATGCGTGGTAGGCTTGAAAGAGTTGGTGTACGGTAAAATATCTGATCAAAATGATCAAAAATTAGAGATATTTTCAAAAGATAGGTTTTCATTAAACATACCTGATTATCAACGCCCTTATACTTGGGAGAAAAAACATGTTAAAACTCTTTTAAAAGATGTAAGCGAGCAAGCAAATAAAAACAATCAAAAGTATCTTTTAGGAAGTTTGATATTACATAAAAATAATGAAAATAAATTTAACATAGTAGATGGTCAACAACACCTTACCACTTTGGCTTTGATTTTAAAAGTTTTATGCGAAAACAATCAAGAAAAATGCAATGAATGCAAAATAGGTAATTTTTTAGGCGAGAGTAAATACTCTCATCATGAGTCAAAATATCATATCAAAGAAAATTACGAGCATATAAAAACTTATTTTGAAAGCTATAATGAAAAATATAAGTTTTTAACATATCTTTTAGACAATATAGAATTTATCTGTGTTTTAGCTCCAAGCGAAGATGATGCGTTTTTGTTTTTTGATAGTGCAAATTCAAAAGGTAAAACTTTAAAACCTTATGATCGTATAAAGGCTTTTCATTTACACTCTTTAGAGAAAAAACAAGGCAATATACTAGATTATTATGCAAGAAAATTTGAAAATCTTGCAAAAGATGAAAAGAAAATCACTATTTTATTTGATGAGCTTTTAGCACCTGCTAGAGCATGGTTAAGACACAGAAGCGTTAATGCTAATAAGATTGAAGTAGATGAAGAATTTTGTAAAGAATTTTTTAGCGACAAATTCCTTTATAGCAAGGAAAATTTAGGAATTTTAAGTAATTTTGCTAATGGGGTAGATTTTTTTGAATATTTGTTTAAATATGATGAATTTTTTAATAAATTATCAAATAACGCTTTATATCAAGAACTAGATGAAATATATCAAACAGGATTTATTTATAATAAATACATTTATGCAATTGCTGTGATGATTTATTTTTCTAAATTTCCAAATGGCAATAGTGACTATTTTTTGCTTTTACTTGCGAGAGCCGCTTTTAGCTTGAGAGTTTATAAATCAAGTATTTATAGGGCTACTCAAAGAGATTATGCTTTGGAATTTTTAGAAAAAGTGTATTTTGTATCTTTTGAAGAAGATTTAGAGCAAAATTTACTTGATTTTATAGCTACAAAAATTGAAGAAGAAAGAAAAGCTAAAAATGAAGAAAATAAAAATCCAAAACATGATTGGTATTTAAAAAAAACCAAAGAAATTTATGAAAATCAACGCATACCAAAGCATATATTTTAAGAAGGCTTAAAATGGAAAATAATTCAACAAATAATCAAAATCAAGCAGATGTTAAAAATATTAGTAATATAAATAGTATCTTTTTTGAAATTCCGCCTTATCAAAGACTGTATGAGTGGAATAAAGAACAAATACAAACTTTACTAAATGATATAAAAACTAAATTTGAAGAAAATAAGAATAAAGAATACTTTATCGGTAATGTAGTAGTAAGTAAAAAAAATAATAAAAATAATCAACAAGATGTTAAATATCTACTTATAGATGGCCAACAACGCTTAACAACTTTATTTTTGATAGGATTTTATCTTTCTTATAAAATAAAAAATCCAAATAATGACTCAAATTGGAAAGAATTTATCATGCAGGGTGATAAGCTTAGAATTTCTATGCCTATAAGAGAAAAAGAAGAAAAAGCTTTAAAGGAATTTGCTAAATTTTGCGATGAGGCTAATAAAGACAATAAGAGTGAAAATAATTTATTTTTACAAGAAATTAAAAAAATTCCACAAGATATATGTCAAAACATACCTCGAGCTTTAGAAACTATAGCAAATTGGTTTAAAGATGATACTAATGATGATATTGCAATTTTTTCTAATTTTATTTATAGCAATGTAAAATTTGTTTTTGTAGAATTAGCTCAAAATACTGACTTAAACCGCTTTTTTATCCGTATGAATAACCGCGGCAAACAGCTAGAAAAACATGAAATTTTAAAAGCAAGATTACTTAAAAATATCAGCGATAAAGAAGAAAGAATTGTTTATGCTCATATATGGGATATTTGTTCGCAAATGGATAATTATATCTTTCAAAAAGCTAGTGATAGAAAGATTTCTAAATTAAAAGAAAGCAATGAAAATACAATAGATACTATTATAAATAGATCGTTTAGTAAACCAAATCAAGATGAAGGAAAACAAGAAAAATTCAAATCTATAGTAGATTTTCCTACTTTTTTATTGCATGTTTATAAAATTTGTAACAAACAAGATATTACTATAGATAAAAATAAGCTTTTAGAGATTATAAAAATAGAAGATAGTGGAAAAGCTAAAGCTTTCATCGAAAATCTTTTAAAATGCAGAATTTTATTTGATTATTTTATTGTTAAAGGTAAGGATGACGAGGAAAATTCTTATAAGATTAGAAGATTAGATGAAGAAGGTAAAAAATTCAGTAAAGATTTTGATGATCTTGCTATGGTGCAAAACTACCTACGCGTAGCAAGAAGTGGTATGTCCAATAATCATCATCACTGGCTCACTCCATTTTTGAAAATTATATTGAAATTTATAAACAATGATAAACTAGAAATTTCATATGAGAGAGTTAACAACGAAGACAAACCTGAGGAATTACAAATAAAAATAGGTGATTATAATATCACTACAAATTTTCAAAATTTTTTAAATACATTAAACCCGGGAGAAGAATTGATCGAATTCCTAGAAAATTTAGATACAGCTTTAGCAAAAGAGCAAGCAAGTGCAGAAGAAATTAAAAAAGACTTGCTAGGCATTTCCAATGATATTCTGGATCAATTAAAAATTAAAAATGATCAAATAGATGCTGAAAATATATTTTTTATTGAAGATGAAAATGGTATTTCAGTGCTAGATCAAGGAACCGCAACTCCGCATTATTGGTTTTATCGTTTAGAGTATTATTTATGGAAGTATTCAAAAATAAAATATTATCTAGATGGGAAAAATTTAAAAGAAATAAAATTAAAAGATAAAAATTTTGGCGATATTGCTAACAATTTCTATTTTAGAAATTTAAATTCCATAGAGCATGTGCAAGCACAGAGTAAAGCAAATGAGAAAGATTGGGATGATGAAAATATAGATAATTTTGGAAATTTAGCTCTTATTAGTTCTAGTTTTAATTCATCTTTAAGCAATCTAGACACACAAGATAAATATTTATATATAAATAAAGATAATAATATTATATCTTTAAAACTTTGGCTAATTTATGCTTTAAGTGAGAAAAATCAGCTAAATTGGACTTTTAATAAAGCACAAGAACACAGAAGACAAATGTTAGAAATCTTAAAAAAATCTTTTAACAATGGGCATGATAAAGCTTAAAGCTTTATCTTTTCACAAATTTAGCAGCCTTATTTTTGCTTTTTATCTTGCAAAAATACTCTTTTAATAAAATACCTTTAAAATCTTATCGTTGCTGTAGCTTAGATTGGTTTTTCATAGACGCTTTTAATCCATAAATTTCCGATACAATTTCACTTTACAAAGAAAGATGATGAGAAAAGCTAAGATTGTGATTGATGGTAATCTTGAGAAAGTTGGTGCGCGGTAAAATAGCTAATCAAAAATTTTATCGATATAATGGACATTAAAAGTCCATTTTACTATTGTATAATTTTACAAACACCAAAAAAGGGATGAAATGATTTTAACAGTTGGTACCATACAAGAATACAGAGAAAAAATTCGAAATAAAATACAAAAAGAAAAATTATAAAGAACATAATAAAAGAATTTGTTAAAAAATATCGATATTATTATAAAAGCAAACGAAATTTTAAAAAAATGGAAGTCAATGAAAACTTATAATATTTTGTTAGAAAAATGGATGGATTTTCACAAAAATCAATGCAAAGAATTTATTCACCATGAGGTTTTTAACAATCATAAAATCAAAGAAGCCTTAAAAGAAAATAAAAATTATCATTGTGAGATAAAAGCTATAGATGAGGAAATTAAACTAAATTCCGAAACCAAAATTCATATTTTAAGCTTTAAGCTTAGCGATGATAGAAAACTAAAGTTTATTAAACAAATTTTAATTGATGATGTAGATATTTATGATGGAGTTATTTGTTTTGATATTTTTTATACAAATGAAAAAAATACATATGAAGTTCTAAAAATCGAATTTTAATCCATAGTTTAAACTGTGGATTAAATATCTTCGAAAACACACTTTCAATAAGATATTTTCCAAAATACTAGTATATTTATATTTAAAAATTAGATAGAGTTGATTATATTTTTTGGATTAAAATCTCATTGTTTTTTACAAGGATTATTATATCTTTGTTTACTACAAGAATTTTTTCATATAAAAAATCAACAATCACTCTTCCATTTTTATCCAAAAGACCTGATTTTCCATCAAGTTTAGCTATAGCTAAACCCTTGTCAAAATCCTCGACCTCATCATACTTAGCTTCTATAACTAAATTTTCATTTTTATCTATAAAGCCGTATTTTTTATTTATCCTAGCCAAAGCCAAGCCTTCATGAAAACAACCCAAAATATTTTCTTTGAATAACAACAAATACAAACCGTGCTTTGAACCAAACATTACCATTTCATCATCTTTATCATCGATAAAATCATATTTAGCTTTTATGATGATTTTTCCTTTTTTATCTACAAATCCCCATTTATCATTTAAACAAACAGCGACTACATTTTCTTTAAAATTCTTTATAGCTTCAAATTTAGCTTGGATTACAAAATTTCCTTTTTTATCTATAACTCCAAATTTACCATTAAATTTAACTATGGCTAAACCTTGTGAAAAATCATTAACCCAATCAAATTTAGCATCTATAATTAATTTTCCACTTATATTTGCAAATCCCATTTTTTTATCGACCATAACAGCGATTAAACCCTCATGGAAGTTTCTATGATCCAAACCATAGGGAAAATTTATTTTTACAATATTTGCGTTTTTATCTATAAAACTATTTTTATCGGTATTATTTAATCTTAATAAGCCATCGCAAAAACTACTACCGATACTCCCGTCCAATTCTTTTATAAATTTATTCTCTAGATTAAATAAAATTGTTTTAAAAACAAATTGTTCATATTGGCTATCACTTAATTTCAAATTTATATAAAATATTTCTCTTTCTTTCAATACACCAAAATTAAGAAAATCCATATCAATATTTTTATCTAATTTTATACTTATTTGATTCATATATTGTAGTTTTAAGTTATATTATATATACCGATTAAAAAACAAAATCTAATCCATAGTTAAACTATGGATTAACTCGCTATTTCTTCTAAATACTTTAAGATTTTTACCATTGCCAAGGTATCAAGTTTACAATACTCTAACAAAGCTTGGACTCATATTTTGCATAGCTTCAAAACTTTGCATAGCTTCGCTTCCATTATGGATTAAATTCAAATCTTTATAGGCTTGTTCCATATCAGGAATTAAAGCAGGCAAAACTTTTTTTATAGAATAACTCCCTTGCATTTTATAATGATAGTAGTCTTTATTTTGAAAAGGAATCATAAGATCCTTGATATTTTTTTCTATATTTAGCAAATGCTCGCTAAATTCAGGAAAAACAAGTGCTAAATTTTTTATCACACCTCTTTCAAAGCTGGCATTATAAGCAAGTACGCAAGCATCTTTTGGTATATCGTTGATCAAATTTTTTGCAAGTTCATATCTTGGATCAACGCCGCATTCACTTAAAAATTCTTTATGTTCTAATTTATCTTTATAATCTATATGCAAAGAGTATTGAAAAGGGATTTGCATATAAGGTTTTACACCTTTAAATTCAGGCACAGCTTGCATAAATGTTTCAAAGTCTAAATGGTATATAGGATAAGTTAGAGTATTTAAAAACTCTTTGATTTTTTCCTTATTGATATAAATTTCTTTATTGAGTGAAGCTTGAATTTGAATTTGTTGATTTTTATTAAAGACAGATAGATCTTTTATATCTTTAAAACTAATTATATTTTTATAATAAAACTCGAATTTTTTATTAGAATTTAATCTTGAAATATTAAAAATACTATCCTTTTCACATAAATTTCTTTGTTTAATCCAGCAATACTCATACCCATCACACTCATAAGGATCAAAACAATGTGTTCCTATATCTATGTTTGGTTCTTCTTTTTTGTTTAAAATATCTTCAAAATATTTTAAATTTTCTTTAACTTGCTCTTGTTTTTGAATAATTTCATCTGTTATGTCGTTTACCTTAAAAAGTTGATTTATATCAAGAAAATCATCTCTGTAATATTCACTATTTAAATGTATCAGATTAACTTGCTTGATTTTATAATCCAAATTTGATAAAACATAATACTGCAAAGAACAATCATCTATATAAACATCTTTTAAGGAAGTGGAACTTTTAACTTCATTGATAATAAATCCTTCTTTGGTATTTTGCAAAATATCTACCATGATCAAAATACCATCATAACAAAAAGTAGCTTCGTAAATGACTTCTTGGTTATTTTCTAGCAATTGTTTGGTTTGCTCACATTTTTCATCAAAAGTACTGCCTTCAAATTCTATTTTACTCCATTTGGAAAAAGCTCACAGGCTAACTCCCCTACTTTATCACCTGCACTAAATCTAGCCAAGGTATTTTCATCAGGCATACTTAAAACATCTTTTTTATAAGTTTGCAACCAAAGTGATTTGGCACATTGCGTGCCTCTTGTGTATTTTGATTTTGAAAAAAACATTATTTACCTTTCTTTGTATTTAATTTAAAATTTAACCTATTTTTATTTAAAAACAGTCTATTTAGAGCTATTTTTAAAAGGCTTATCTTTAATTAAGTTATAGATCAATGTGCTTGAGATAGCAAAATGTACTAGTGAATTTTGCTTATCTTCTTTTCTTTCAGCTACCGTTTTACCTTCGCCCTTTTTTATAGCCCCAAAAAGACTAAGCCCAAACCACAATCCCAATATGATTTTTAAAGGTAATATTAAAATTACCAATAAAGGATTATAACGATTATCTTTGAGTGTTATATATGCAATGTATGATAAAACACTCATCCATATAAAAACCATGATACCTAGCGTTATTAAAGTAATACTTCTTTCTACTTGTAAAAAAAACATAGTAAGAAAAATTATCCAAACTATAGGTAGCGCAGCAAATAATGCAACACACAAACTTACATCTAAAAGATTTCTATACACTACAATCCTGCCCTTGATACCATAAACCACAAGCACTATTGCAATGACTATGTAAACAATAGCTGCTATGATAATCACTGCGTTAGTATGATTTTTAGAAATGCTGTGAGTTGTGTTATTATCTATGGTTTTTTCTACTGCTATATCTTGCTGTGGTATAGCAGAGATTGGTTTGGCACCTATAAGGTTGAAACACATACATACCAACATCATAAGCATTAAAATTCTTTTTTCATTTTTTTCCTTTTGTTTTTATTTTTATTTGATAATTATATTTTATATTTATGGACTATATATGTCCATTTTATATTTTTTGATTTCAATGTGATTGAAAATAAAAAATAAGCTATAATTTCAAAAAATTAAAATTAAGGAAAATAATGAGTGATTTAGAAAATAGTTTAAAGGGTTTTAAAGATAAAAATTTTGGTTATTATTTTGGTAAAGATAAAGAATGTTATTATATTTATCATACTAAATTTGGCAGAGAAAGAAGTATCGAGATTAATGAAAGCAATGATATTAAATCGAAATTTGGAGAGTTGATTGATAACATTTGTAAGGAAAATAGGGATAAATTTAATGGTTTAAAAGAAGCTTTTGAGAAATATTTAGACATTTATAGTGATAAAAGTACTATCCATATTAAATTTGATAAAAATGGAGATTTTTTAAAAACAAAAAGTGAGATTGTGGACAATTTTAGCAAAACATTTGGTAAAGAAAAAATAGATCAAGGTAATTTTAATGCTGTAACTTTTAAACAATGGTGGGATAAAAGTATAAATAGTGCTAGAATGCAAGGTAATGCTACAAATTTATTAAAAGATGAAAAAAAATTAGTTGATAATCTTAAAATAATAAAAAAAGCAGCAGATGAGAGCGAAAATTTAACAAAACTATTTGAAAAACTTAAAGAAGTAGAAGGTATGAAAGCTACAGCCAGAGAATTAGCATATTTTTTACAATTTAATAAAGATAAAGATAAATTTCCACTTGCGAATGATGCTATGATAAATATTGCTAAATATATCTTTGAGATATTAAAGGAAAATCCAAAAGAATATAATTCTGATAACAAATGCAAAGAAGAAGTGTATTTTAACTTTGTTTTGAATGAACTTAAAATAAAAGAAAATTCATATAATTTTCCAAAATACTATATTTTAGATCAATTTTTAAATTTAATTGATAAGATAAAAAAATCTGATTTGGCCTTAATTACAAAAGAAGGATTAGCTGAAAATGATGAAAGTAAAGATATAAAGCAAAGCGTGTATTATAAACTTTATCAAGCAGCTTATGATTTTGCAAATTTATGTGGCAAAGCAGATATAAAAAGCAATGATTTAGAAGGTTTTAAAGAGCTTTTAAAAACGCATAAAAACATCATTTTTCATGGAATTCCTGGAACTGGAAAAACCTATACTATAGTAAATAATATAAAAAACATCATTAAAAATGAAAATCAAATGCTCATTACTCAATTTCACCCAAGTTTTTCCTATGAGGATTTTATAGAAGGTATTAAACCTGCAGGGATTGAAAATGGACAATTAAAACTTGAGCTTAAAAATGGAATTTTTAGAGAATTTTGTGATAAAGCAAAAGAAGAAGAAAAAGAGTTTTTGGGTGAGCTAGAAAAAGGAAATTTTAATGAAGCTTTAAGCGATTATGGGTATTTTTTATAGCTGATGAGATTAACCGTGCGGAATTATCTAGAGTTTTTGGAGAATTACTTTATACACTTGAGTATAGAGGAGAAAAAGGCAAGATAAAAACACAATATGCCTCTATGAGAGGTGATGAGGATTTTTATGTGCCTGAAAATGTATTTTTCTTAGGGACTATGAATGATTTAGATAAAAGCATAGATAGTTTTGACTTAGCGCTTAGAAGACGCTTTATATGACAAGAAATAACATGTGATTATGATGTAATAAAAAATGAAATTTATGCAAAAAATATCGAAGAATACGCACAAACCTGCGAAAACTTAAATAGTAAAATTAGAAAAGATATAGGTGAAAAATATCAACTTGGGCATTCTTATTTTCTAAAAATTGAATTTAAAGATGATGAGATTAAAAATAACGATATGAAAAAACTTTTTAGCAACCGTTTTGAGGCGCTTTTAAAAGAGTATTTAAGAAGTGAATATAGCGAAAAAGACATACAAAAACACTTGGATGATTTAAAAAAACTTTTTGTTATAGAAAAACCCAAAGAAACAAAAACAAATGAAAAAAACCACAATAATAAAAACGACTGATAATAGCTGTATAGAAATAGATCAAAAATCTTCAAGAATACAAGATTTTGATCTGTATTTTGAAGATTTTATAAAAAATGGAAATTTCTTTTCTTTTTTCAATGATGATGAAAAAATTTTAAGCAAAAATACTAAAAATCTTATCATTTCATTGCGAACAATTGAAGAAAATAAAAGGCAAATCACTAGTGGAAATTATATAGGAAAATTTCTTATAAAGGCTTGGAAGTTGAGATAAATTCCAGGTTTGGCAAGAAGTTCTTAGAAAGAATGTTAAATTTTGCTAATGATGTATTTGTCGATGATGTGAGTATTTATCAAGATGTGAAAAATGAAAGCAATATAAGCGAATTTATCCTTTTTTATATCTTTGTGCAAAAACTTGAAAAAAGTTTTTTGATAGGTTTGCCTAAAAATTATCAAAGTAAAAAATACAACGACTTGCGTTTTAAGGGAAATATCGATATGGTTGAATTTATAAAACACAATATCCCTTTAAAAGCAAAGCTTGCTACAAAAACAAGAGAGCAAATAGAAGATGTGCATATCATAAATGTGCTTTACAAGGCTTTGCAAGTCATAGAAAAGAAAAATTCAAGCTTTTTGAAAAATGTAAAGCATATAAAAACCTATTTAGTGCAAAATAAAAGCGAGCATTGCTTTATAAAAGAAAGTTTAAACAAAGCCTTTTCTAGTAAAGCCTTGAGAAATCAAAATTATCAAAACTACAAAGAGCTTTTAAAATATGCAAAAATGATCATAGAAAGCGAAAATTTCACTAGCAAAAATAAAAATGATCAAAAAAGCTATGGTTTTATCATCAATATAGCAGAGCTTTTTGAAATTTATATAAGCAAGCTTTTAAGAAATAAATTCGAAGAATGCATGCTTGATTCTCCAAAGCTTGAAATTTATAAAAATAGCTTTTATAAACGCTATATAATACCTGATATTGTTTTATCTAAAGATGATAATTATATAGTCTTTGATACTAAATATAAAAAAATGACAATGGAAGGTAAAAGCCAAAATGGCATGGGAGATTTAGACAGAAATGACTTGTTTCAAATTCATACCTATATGGGATATTATCAAAAGATAGGCAAAGTGCTTTTAGGTGGGCTTTTATATCCTATGCAAAATTTTAACGAAGAAAAATGCCATAGTGAAAATTCTATCCTTTCAGATGAGTATCAATTTATAGTTGATGGAATTTTCCTTGAAGATGATCAAAATTCAGATAAAGAAATCACTCTTGAGTATATCATCCAAAAAGAAGTGCAATTTATAAAAAGGATAAAAAAGCTACTAAAATAATCTTTTAGTAGCTTATAAAAGAAATTTTTCTTTCTGTATCTTCATGAGTGATAGAGCCTATTTCTAGCTTATAGGGTTTAAAATTTTTCGTGCTAATGTTTGCAAATAAGATATCTAAACTCACATCTAAAAGCTTCTTTAAGCCTTTTGAAAAATCATAATCCTTTAAATAAAAATTATTTTTTATCAAATTTTCATTTTGTTTTAAAATTTCTAGCAATTCTTGTTCTTTTATACAAAACAATCCTTCTATAAGTATATTTTGATAAGGTGAAATATCATTAATATTTAATGCTTTTTCATCTATCCAACCCTTTTTAGGAAAAGCATATGCACTTGCAAGATGATAAAGCTTATTCTTAGTATCTGCTTCTTTTGATTTATAGTGTATTTTTGTATTATATTTTATAAAATCAACAACACAAAAATATTTAAAATCACCATAAGTTTGACTTAAGAAATTTTCAAAAGATATAAGCTTGCTTTGAACATTTATATCCAAAAAATGTCCATTTTCTAAATGGTAGCTTTGGCTTAGAGCAATTGTACATTTTTAATGCTTTGAATTTGTGCTTGAAATTTTAGCCCCTTATCACTATTTTCATATAATGCCTGAATATCTTCTTTTGCTTTAACATCATTAAATCCAAACACAAAGCTTTTGTGTCCCCTTCCTTGAAGTGCTATATTCATAAATTTATTCTTTTTGTATAAATCCCATATTGATTTCATTATCATTTGATTTTAACTTTGACTCATTTTCTAGCTTTTGCAAGTAAATCCTCGGCAGTTGTGAATTAAGATATGTTTCATAGTATTAAACATTTTTAATCCTTTATGAGTCATCTACAAGAATGATAACCAAAAAATATAGACATTAATAGTCCCATATTTTTGTAGTATAATTTCAAAAATCATTCCAAAAGTTTAAAAATGCAAGATTTCATTGAAGAGTTATTAAAAGTTAGCGAAACATTTAAAAACAATGCTAAAAAAGGTATGAGCGATATCAATATTTTTGAGGCTTTGGGTGTTGAGTATAAGGAAAATTATCATTCTAAATTTATAGCTTATTTGATCAATCCACATGCTGATCATTACCAAGAACTTTTCGCAAATGAGTTTTTAAAAAAGCTCAGAGAAAGCGTACAAGCTAGTAATTTCAAAGAACTTACAGTTCAAGATATAGAAAGTGTAGAAACAGAAGCTTGCGTGAAAGATAATAGAAGGATCGATATACTCATAAGTTTAAAAGACAAAAGATATATCATCATAGAAAACAAACTTTATGCAAAAGATCAAAAAAATCAACTCAAAGATTATATAAACCATTTGAAAAATAAAATAAAAAATATAGATAACTTTCATGAAAATATACTTACTATTTATTTACATATGGATGAAAATACAGAGCCTAGCCAGATCAGCTTAGGTGTAAAAAATGGGTTTAAGATACAAAATAACTTTATACACGATAGCAGTAATCAAACAATGAGTTATTATTTTAAAATGGATTATAAGTGGATTAAAGAATGGATAAATTTATGTATCAGCACTTGCAAAGATAAATTTGAAAAAAATGAGATTGAAAAAGATTTTAAAGAAGATATGGAAAATGTGATTTTTACCCTAAACCAATACAAAACTCTTTTAAAATGGTATCTTACAGACGAATTTGAAGCTAAAGATGATGTATTAAAATTTTTAAAAGAAAATTTAGAAAAGACTATGACTTTATACAAATACACAAAAAATAAAAATGATTTTAAAGATATAGAATATGATAAATACAGAAAAGCAAAAGATATCGTAAAAGATAAATGGGATGAGCTATGTAAAGAACTAGTAAGCAAATTCTTTCATGAATTGAAAGAAAAATTTGAAAAAGCACAATCCATAAATAAGCATGGACAATGGCTTGGATGTGAACTTGATGAAAATAGATTTAATTATGATTGGTTTGATTTTTATCCTGAAATTTATAAAGATGAGGATGATGTATGGCCAAGCATAGGTGTTTATTTTGGAAAAAGCAAGTATAATCATTTTGGGTTAACCTTTAAAATAAACTATCTTGAAGAGGATGAGAAGTATAAACAATGTATAAATTGTTTTCAAGAATTAACTGGAAAAAATACTGACAATATTTGCAGACATAACGAGCATTATTATTGTGATAAATTTGAGAATTTTAGCAATTCAAAAGAAGAATATGCTTTTATATATTGGCTAATAAATAATCATGGTGATTGGACGGCAGAATTTTCCAAAATTTTAGAAGAATTTCTAAACAAGGAAACTATAAAAAACACTTTAGAAAAAATCAATAAAATTTTAAAACCGAGCAAATAGGTATTTTATTTGCTTATTTGCTCAAGATAATCCTTAACCACTTCTTTGACTTTATCTGCTATAAAATCAGGCTCCAAAACCTTTATATAAGGTATATAATAATACACCAAAGGTAAAATTTCCATTTCGTGGTTGATTTCAAGTTCTATTTCTATAGAGCCATCTTTGTCTTTACCGGTGATAATTTGCGAATTTAAAGGTTTTCTTTCAAAATATTTTCTCACAGGCTCTTCCACTAAAAGCCTTACTACAAAAGGCTTATCAAGACTAAACCATATAGAATTAACCTTTCGAAGTCTTGCTTCTAAAATTTCATCAGTTTGAAAAGATTCTTGAGTTAGGGTGATATTTTGTATATTTTTCAAATAAAATTTTTTAAAAATATCTCTTTTTTTCATATCAAAGGCAAGTAAATACCAAAATCCACTAAAAAAAGCAAGCTTTAAAGGCTTTACTTGAAAAAGCTTATTTTCATACTTAAAAACAATTTGGGTTTTGGTGCTAATAGCTTGTTCAAGAATTTGAAAATGATTCAAGTCTTTTTCTTCTAATTTTTCAGCATCTAAGCTAGTATGAATAGGATTAGAAATATTTTGAGAAAATCTACAAAGCAAAGGATGAGCCTTGGCATAAAAACTATTTCCAGCACTTTTTGCCATAGTATCAAGCACTTCAAGGATAATTTTATCATCTTGTTTTTGCGTATCTTTACTTGTATCAATGTACCATTTTTTACCATTTTTAACAAGTCCCATAGGCTCTAAAACCTCTTGCATATCTCTTTTTATGGTTTTAGTGCTTACATTAAGTTCTTGAGCTAATTCTTTTATCGTGATCCCATTTTCGGATTTGACTAATCTATCGTATAAAATTTCAAGGCGTGTTAGTTTAGAATTGGCAATATATTTTTTAAAATCTTTCAAAGTTTTTCTCTACAATTTTTAAAATATTAACAAAAATTATTTTATAAATAAATAAAGCTAAAGTAAGACAATAAGAATGTTTACTCTTGTTTTACTAGTTTTAATCCATTCTTTTAAATACATAAGAAAGAAAAATTTACAACAATATTTTGATATTAAAAACATTTATTGCGGTTAAATTAAGATAATAGAGAAAAAAGAAATTTTATTTTAAATCATAAAGGGGCAAAAAGCCCCTTGAAATTACATTTGACAAGTATTTTGTAAAGCTGAAGCAAGCATCCAAAGACTTTTTTCATATTTTGCGATATTTTCTTGCGCAAAAGCAGCTGTAGTAGTATCGCTAACTTTTTCAGCTTCCTCGTTTAATTTTTTGAATTCTGCCAAAAGATATTCATAATCTTTTTTGATCAACTCCATCACTTCAGCTGGAGTGAAACAATCTTTTTCTACTTTTGGACTTTTTGCATTTTCCATTAAAGTTTTTTGGCAAGTGATAGCTTTTTCACCAAGTTGTAAAGCTCTTTCTGCACAATCATCAAAAAGTTCTGCCATTTCTTCATAAGCTTTTTCAGTGTGCTCATGAATTGAATAAAACTGTAAACCCTTAACATTCCAATGATAATTGTGAAATTTAACCCATAAATGATGAGCATCTGCTTGCATTTGTAATAATTGTTTTGTTACTGACATGTTAACTCCTTTTTTTAATTTTTAAAATTATAACAAAAAATTCTTAAATAATAATTATTATTAGTTAAAAATTTTTATTATTAATTTTACTTATTTCTATTATACTCTTTTTCTTTAACAAAATTACTGCGATCTTAAAATATTTTTTAAAATCAATTTCCCAACCTCAACTCCAGGCTGATCATAAGTATTAATTCCTAACATTACCCCGCAAGTTGAAGTAAAAAGTTCATAATAATACATCAAATATCCCGCATGCCAAGCGTCAAGTTTTTCAAGTTCTATCACATCAACACTCAAATTTTCGGCGATTAAAGCGTGCATAGTTGCATCACATTGAGCGTTTAAAAGTTCGTGAAGATTGACTTTATTACTTAAAGAATCTAAAAATTTAAAATGAATATCAGGGATAATAGGTGCTTTTTGAGCGTCTTTGATTTTTAAAAAAGTTACAGTTTTATTTTTAGGTCCATCCATGATGAGTTGCAAAAAACTATGCTGATCCCTTGCTCCTATAAGAGCGATAGGGGTTAAACCTATGCGTTTATAACCTTGTTTTTTACCCAAACTTTCAGCAATGAGCTGAATATACCATTCATTAAAACCCTTAAAAGCATCACTATAAGAAAAAAGTACATTGATATTGGCATTTTTATGCGTGCAATAATGATAAGCTTTTTGCAAAATTTCATCTTTTTTGTGAGTAAAAAAATCTTCAAAACAAGCTTTAGCTCCTTCTAAAAGAGCCTTGGCATTATAGCCACAAAAACAAAGCGGAACTATACCTACGGCTGAAAGTATGCTAAAACGACCTCCTACATTTGCAGGGATAAAAAAGCATTTGATGCCTAAATTCTCACCCTCTTTATGCAGTTTAGAATCCTTATCTGTGATGAAAACAAAGTATTTTTTTAACTCTTGCATATCAAGCTTAAAATGTTCAATAAGAAGCTTAAAAAGCGATACTACTTCTATGGTGCTACCTGTTTTACTGATGATTAAAAACAAACTTTCTTCAAGCTTGATTTTTTCTAAAGTCTTATTAAAAGAATGCGAGCTTGTGTTATCGAGTATAAAAAGCTCTCTTTGGTTGCTTTTTTCATTAAAAAGCATATCACGCAAGGCTTTTACACCACAACTTGAACCTCCCATTCCCACTAAAACGATATTTTTTACATACTCTTTATCTTGAATAAATTGCAAGCTCTCATCGATTAAATTTAAACTTGTGTCAATAAGATGATAATACCCTATATCCCCACTTTCTACTTCATCATTGATACGATTTGCATAAGAACTTATAGTGTGAATTTCACTTTGTTTAAAAAAAAGCGTATTGTTTAACATTTACTTTTCTCGTAAAAATAATTTGTCGCCTCTACAAAGCCTTCTACACTTCCACAATCAAAGCGTTTCCCTTGAAATTTATAAGCTAAAACCATACCATTGGTTGCTTGAGTTAAAAGCGCGTCGGTAAGTTGAATTTCGCTATTTTTTCCTGCTTGAGTATTTTCTAAAATTCCAAAAATATCAGGAGTTAAAATATATCTTCCTATGATAGCAAGATTACTTGGAGCTTCATCAGGACTTGGTTTTTCTATCATAGAATTAACCATGATAAGATTATCTTCTACAAAATTTCCAGAAATTACTCCATAGTTTGAAACTTGTTCTTTTGGTACTTCCATCACAGCTATGATGGTGCAGCGATATTTTTCATAAATTTTTACCATTTGAGCCATAACATTTAAGCCTTCTTCATTAACACACAAATCATCAGCCAAAATTACGCCAAAAGCTTCATCGCCAACCAAAGGTCTACCCTTTAATACCGCATCACCTAAGCCTTTCATTTGATTTTGTCTTGTAAAAGTAAAGGTACAACGATTGATTAAAGAACGAATTTCATCAAGTAAGTATTCTTTTTTTGTACCTGAAATTTGATGTTCAAGTTCATAAGAAATATCAAAATAATCCTCCAAAGCTCTTTTTCCACGCCCTGTGACAAATCCCATATTTTCCATTCCTGCTTCTAAAGCTTCATCAACTCCATAATGGATCAAAGGCTTGGTTAAGATAGGTAACATCTCTTTAGGTAAAGTTTTTGTTGCAGGTAAAAATCTCGTCCCATAACCTGCCGCAGGGAAAATACAAGTTTGAAGCATAAAAATTTCCTTTTATTTTTTTATCATTATAGCTTATTTTTATGAATTTTCATGCAACAAGGCAAAGTTCTTTTTGCCTTGTTATTCAAACTCTGCCTTAGCTAATTTAACAATGGTTTCTACTACTTTAGAATCTTCAAGTGTTGAAATATCCTGTTTGATTTCTTCGCCTCTTGCTATAGTTCTTAAAATTCTTCTCATTATTTTACCACTTCTAGTTTTTGGCAAACCTGGAGTATAAAGAATTTTTTCTATTTTAGCTATAGGTCCTATTTCTACTCTTAAAATGTCATTAAGTTCTTTTAAAGTTTCTATAGCTCCGCCAAGATCACAACTGGATGCAGGACTTAAAACCACAAAAGCAAACAATGACTCGCCCTTAATCGTATCCAAAATACTCACTGCAGCTGATTCTGCTACGCTTGGATGTTTAGCGATGGCACTTTCTATTTCAGCTGTTCCTATACGGTGCCCTGCAACATTTACCACATCATCAGTTCTTCCCGTGATAGTAATATAGCCATTATCATCATAAAAAGCCCCATCTCCACTAAAATAAACCGGCTTTCCTTCTTTTTTGGCTTGTGAAAAATAACTTTCTATATAGCGGTTTTCATCTCCCCAAATTCCACGAATCATCGAAGGCCAAGGCTTGGTAATACAAAGCAAGCCATCTTCAGCCACATCTTTTACATTACCCTCTTCATCAATAACCTCGGCAAAAATTCCTGGTAAAGGCAAGGTAGCACAACCTGGTTTTAAAGGAGTAGCTCCAGGTAAAGGTGTTATCATATGCCCTCCTGTTTCAGTTTGCCACCAAGTATCAACGATGGAGCATTTTGAATTTCCTATATTTTCATAAAACCACTGCCAAGCACTAGGATTGATAGGCTCTCCAACAGTTCCAAGCACTTCAAGAGTGTTTAAATCATATTTTTTAGGCTCATCAGGAGCATCTGCATGAAGCATTCTTATAGCAGTAGGCGAAGTATAAAATTTGCTCACTTGATACTCTTCTATCATTCTCCACCAACGCCCAGAATTTGGATAAGTAGGCGTTCCTTCATGCATAATAGTAGTCGCTCCACATGCTAAAGGGCCATAAACAACATAAGTATGTCCTGTGATCCAACCCACATCCGCACTACACCAATAATTATCATAATCTTTTATATCAAATACCCATTCCATAGTCATTTGCGCCCAAAGTATATAACCTGCACTTGCATGCATTACTCCTTTTGGCTTGCCCGTAGAACCTGAAGTATAAAGTAAAAATAACAAATCTTCACTATCCATAATTTCAGGTTCGCATTTATAAGATTCATTTTTTACTAACTCATTATAAACATAGTCCCTTCCTTTAATATATTCTATAGGCTCATTATTGCGTATAACTATAAGTACTTTTTCTACACTTTCACACCCTTCACTTAAAGCCTTATCTACTGCAGGTTTTAACATATAAGGTTTGCCACGACGAAAAGCTCCATCGGCTGTTACTACAAGTTTGGCTCCTGCATCTATGATTCTATCTCTTAAGGCTTCAGGAGAAAACCCTCCAAATACTACACTATGAATAGCTCCAATTCTTGCACAAGCTAACATTACTATAGCTGTTTCTGGAATCATAGGCATATAAATTACAACCCTATCGCCTTTTTTTACACCAAAGCGTTTAAGCAAATTTGCTGCCTTGCAAACTTCATGCAATAATCTACGATAAGTATAAACCTCATAATCACCCATTTCCCCTTCAAAAACAATAGCAGCTTTATTGCGTCTTGTTTTCATATGGCGATCTAAGCACTGATAACTTACATTTAAAGTCCCACCCTCAAACCATTTATAAAATGGGGCTTTATCATCATTTAAAACACGAGAAAAAGGCGAAAACCAATCAATTTTTTCAAGAGCTTGTCTTTTCCAAAAACCTTCAAAATCTTCCCTTACCTCATCGCATAAGTCATAATATTCGCATAAATTTTTTATTCTTGCGTTGCGAGAAAGTTGTTTGTTAGGTTTAAAAAGTCCTTGAGTATTTTGATAACGCATAAATCCTCCTTCTTTAAGTTATTTATAAACATTATATAAGACTTTTTTTGTGTTTTATACAAATTTAAAAATAATTAATGAAGAAAATTACAAAAATGTGAATATTTGTAATAAATTAAAGAAAACATTTCTAAATTATGTTAATTTAAGAAACAAATAGCCTCTTCATTAAAAACTAAGCAAAGTTCTTGATATAAGCTTAGTTTTTCTTGTTTAAATCGCTCTGATTCTAAGGCAAATTCTAAAATTTTACTTCCACACTCCACTCTGATAAAAACAAATTCTTTTCTTGTTCTAAGTGCTATGATGATACATTTTTGAAGTATAAAATCAAATGTTTGTTTGGAAAAATCATCAGGATATAAAAAAGAAATTTTATAAGGATCGATAGCTATTTTGTTTGAAATTTCATCTTTGCAAATATAGTTTTTACACATACTAAAATCTATAAAATTACTAAAATTCACACCTTTGTTTTCGAGTTCAAAAATATTTGTATTTTCAAATTCTAAAATCTCTCCTGCATGCAAATAATATTTTTTTTGCGCCAAAGAGTCTAAGAAATTTTTATCATGACTAGCGATTAAAAAACCACTTTTGTATGTTTTTTGCATATATAAAATAGCTTTTTTAAACAATATCATCGTATCTTTATCCAAAAAAGCACTTGGCTCATCAAGTAAATAATACTTCGCTCTAACACTTAAAGCTAAAGCAAATGCTATTTTTTGCCCTTGTCCAGATGAAAGCTCGCTAGGATGTTTTTTTAACAAACTTCTATCAATTTCAAGTAAATTTAAAACCTCATTAAGGCGTTTTTTAATCTCTTTGCTGTCTAATTTATAAGTTTTTAACAAAAAATAAAAATTTTTTTCTACACTGCGATTTAAAAAAACAGGCTCAGGAAATAGTAAGTAAATTTGGCGTTTTTCATCTGAATTTAAATGCTTATTGCCAAAATAAGTGATATTATCAAATTCTCCTTCAAGAAATTTGAGTATTCTTAAAAGTGTAGATTTTCCACTTCCATTTGAACCCATTAAAATACTGATTTTATCAGTATCTAAACATAAGTGTTTGATATTTAAAATATTTTTTTGTCCATAATTAAATTTAAAATTACAAAGTTCTATCATTTAATATCTTTTGAGTTTGTGTATAATAAAATTTAAAATAAAAGCGATGAAAATCAAAACTAAAGCAAGAGCAATACCGCTAGCAAATTCACCTTTGTTGGTTTCAAGGGAAATGGCTGTGGTAATAGTTCTAGTATCGTATTTGATATTTCCACCCACTATCATCGCTACTCCTACTTCAGCAACTATCCTGCCATAAGCTAAAGCCACAACGCTTACTAGAGCAAAACGCAACTCATAAATGATAGTCATCACAAGCTTTAAAGGGCTTAAATGTAAAGATTTGATGAGTAAAAAATGCTTTTTATTCATATTTTCTATCAAATTAGAAAAAAGTGCGATAACAATAGGAAGAGCTAAAACAAACTGCCCTAAAATCAATGCTTTTACAGTAAAAAGCAAGCCTAAATCCCCCAAAGGCCCTCTGCTTGAAATCAGTGCATAAAGTATAAGCCCAACCGCAACCGTAGGAAAAGAAAGACTGGTATCAACTATAAGTTTTATAAAACGCTTCAATTTAAATTCAAAAAAACCTAAAGCAAAGCCCAAAGGAAAACCTACAATCAAAGATAAAACGATAGAAATGCTGGAGCTAAAAAGTGTTGTTTTGATTGCAGAAATGACGCTTTCATCAGCGTTAAAAAGCAAAAATAGAGCTTGAGTAAAGCCTTCTAAGATATAATCCAAAAAGTTTCCTTATTTTAAATAAGTAATTTTAGCATAATTATGTTACAATATTTTTTAAGTAAAATTTTAATTAGGAGACAAAATGAAAAAAATCATTTCTTTAGCTCTTGCCTTAGCCTTCAGTGCAAGCGCGGCAGAACTTAGAATGGCAACTACAACAAGCACCGATAACACAGGACTTTTAGATGCTTTAAAACCGCTCTATGAAAAAGAAAGTGGCAATACCTTAAAATGGGTCGCTGTAGGAACGGGCGCGGCTTTAAAAATGGGTGAAGATTGCAATGCTGATGTGCTTTTTGTGCATTCTCCAAAAGCAGAAAAAGACTTTGTGAGCAAAGGTTTTGGCGTGGATAGAACGCCTGTAATGTATAATGATTTTATCATTATCGCGGATAAATCTTTAGCTCCTAAATTTAAAGATAAAACTTTAAAAGAAAGCTTAGAACTTATCAAAAATGAAAAACTTACTTTCATTTCAAGGGGCGATAAATCAGGCACTGACAATAAAGAAAAAAGCCTTTGGAAAGATCTTGGCGGCGTACCTGAAAAAGAAAGCTGGTATCAACAAAGCGGACAAGGAATGCTAGCAAGTATCAAAATCGCAGAAGAAAAAAAAGGCGTGATTTTAACCGATCGTGGCACTTACATCAAATACGAAGCCAATGAAAAAGACAATCCTAATTTAGTGATCGTAAATGAAGGCGATGACAATCTTAAAAATTTCTACTCTATAATCGCTACAAATCCAAAACATTGTAAAAATGTAAATTACACAGAGGCTAGCAAATTTATCAAATGGGTAACAAGCGATAAGACTTTGAATGTTATCAGTGAGTTTAAACTTCTTAACAAACCTTTATTTATAGTGGATGCAAAAACAAGAAAAGATTAAATTCAAGCAAGGAATTTCCTTGCTTAAAAACTCATTTTATCTTTTTCATTTTAAATACAACAATGATAAAAAAAGAGGATAAAAAATATATCAGCATAAAAATTATTCCCACACCGCTTAGAGCTGATATTTTTATATTTTGTATATGTCTTTGAGTATTTTCTTGCATTGTTTTGATTTCTTAAAATATTTTTATAGTTAAATTATAACATATTTATTACAATTTGTAATAAATTTTATATTTTTTTATAAAATTTACATTTTTTAAAAAAATATCATTCTTAGTCTGGTTAAAAAAAGATACAATAAAAGTTAAGATTATAATTAAACAAATAAGGTAAAAATGTTTAAAGTAGATTTAAATAGTGATCTAGGAGAAAGCTTTGGCGCCTATAAAATGGGTATGGATGAAGAAATTTTAAAATTTGTTAGCTCTGCAAATGTCGCTTGTGGCTTTCATGCGGGCGATCCTTGTGTGATGGATAAAACCTTAAACTTAGCCAAGCAAAATAATGTTTGTATAGGAGCACATCCCTCTTACCCTGATCTTTTGGGTTTTGGAAGACGCAATATGCAAGTAAGCTTTGAAGAAGCTAAAAATTATGCTTTATATCAATTGGGAGCTTTATTTGCTTTTGCCAAAGCCAAAGGTATGAAAATACAACATTTTAAAGCCCATGGTGCACTTTATAATATGGCTGCAATAGATGAAAATCTAGCTCTAGCACTTTGTGAAGCAGTGGCTAGTTTTGATGATGGTATTATTTTTCTAGGGCTTAGTAATTCTGCTATGGAAGAAGTTGCAAAGAAAAAGGGATTAAAATACGCAAACGAAGTTTTTGCAGATCGCGCTTATAATGATGATGGAACTTTAGTTTCAAGAAAACTTGAAGGTGCAGTTATCACAGATGAAGATTTAGCGATAAAACGCGTGATAAAAATGATAAAAGAAAGCAAAGTTACAAGCATAAATGGCAAAGAAGTGGATTTAAAAGCTGATAGTATTTGCGTGCATGGAGATGGTATAAAAGCATTAGAATTTGTTAAAAAAATCAAAGAAAATTTAACAAAAGAACAAATTCAAATAAAAGCCTTAAATGATTTTATAAATTAAAAACTATAAGAAAGGATAAAAATGATAAACAAAACCGCTCTTTTGGGCGCTGCTTTTTTGATGGCAACCTCTGCTATTGGCCCTGGATTTTTAACCCAAACAGCAACATTTACAGGAAGCTTATTGGCTAGTTTTGGTTTTGTAATACTTGTTTCTATTATTTTGGATATAGGAGCACAGCTTAATATTTGGCGCATTATAGGGATAAGTGGAAAAAGAGGAACTGAAGTAGCCAATATGGTTTTACCCAATTTGGGCTATTTTGTAGCTTTTTTAATTGCACTAGGTGGCTTTTTCTTCAATATAGGAAACATAGCAGGAGCTGGGCTTGGATTAAATATAGTATTAGGTATTAGCGTAGAAAATGCAGCAGTTATTAGCGCTATTATCGCTATTGGTATTTTTATCTTTAAAAAAGCTGGGGAATTGATGGATAAATTCATCGTTTTAGCAGGTTTTGTGATGATTGTACTTACTGCTTATGTAGCCTTTGCTTCAAAACCTCCCATTGGCGAAGCTCTTTTTAGAACCTTTATACCTACACAAATTGATGTTATTTCTATAGTAACCTTAGTAGGCGGAACAGTGGGTGGATATATAGTATTTTCAGGCGCGCACAGACTTATAGATGCAAAGCTTTATGGAAAAGAAAATTTAAACTATATTAATAAAGCTGCAGTAAGCGGAATCATCATCACAGGAATCATGCGTGTGATTTTGTTTTTAGCAGTTTTAGGAGTAGTTAGTTCTGGTTTTATACTGGATAAAGAAAATCCTGCTGGTTCGGTATTTCATCATGCTTTAGGGGATTTGGGCTTAAAAATCTTTGGCGTAGTACTATTTTTAGCTGCTATTTCATCAGTTATCGGGGCTGCTTACACTTCTGTATCTTTTATAAGATCCTTTCATCCTTGGATTGAAAAATATAACCGCTTTGTGGTAATTTTTTTCATTATTGTTTCAACTTTAGTTTTTTATATACTTGGAAAATCTCCTGCAAGTATATTAATCATCGTTGGGACGATCAATGGTTGGATTTTGCCTGTTACCCTATTTATAATGATAATTGCAGCGCATAAAAAAAGCGTAGTTGGAGACTATAAACATCCTAAATGGATGAGTGCTTTTGGGCTTTTGATCGTGGCTTTGATGTCTTATTTATCTGTACTTTCTATGATAAAGTTAATGTAAAATGTTTAGCGTACATTTTAGTGGAAGTAAAGCGGTGCTTTTGCGCTTTAAACAAGAAATTTCACCTCAAATTAATGCTTTGGTTTTAAGTACAGAAGCTAGAATTCAAAAAGGCATAAATGAAAATGAAATTTATGGCATAGATGAGCTTGTAAGTGCTTATTCTAGCTTGCTTATTTATTTTAATCCTTGCGTATTATCCTTAAATTCTTTACTTGATTTTTTGGAAAAAATCAAAAAGGATATTAAAATAACGGAGAAAAAATCCAATCTCTGTATTAAAGTTCCACTTTGTTATGATGAAGAATTTGGGCTTGATTTAGAATTTGTATGCAAATATCACAATCTTTCCAAGGAAGAATTGATAAATCTTCACACAAAACCCTATTATCTTGTTTTTATGCTAGGATTTATGGCAGGTTTTCCCTATCTTGGAGGACTTGATGAAAGACTTTTTACCCCAAGACTTGCAAGCCCTAGAACTAAAATTGAGGCAGGAAGTGTAGGTATTGCCGATAAGCAAACAGGAGTTTATCCGATTTCAAGCCCAGGCGGTTGGCAAATCATTGCTAGAACTCCTTTGGAATTTTTTAACAAAGAGGATGAGAAAAATCCTACACTTTTAAAAGCGGGAATGCTTTTAAAATTTAAGGCCATTTCAAAAGATGAATTTTACGATATTAAAGAACAAGTTTTAAAAAAGGCTTATCAAAAGGAAATTTATGAGTATAAAAGTCATTGAAGCTTCTATAAATTCCACCATACAAGATCTTGGGCGTAAAAATTATGCTAAATTAGGCATAGCAAGAAGCGGTGTGATGGATCAACTTTCTTTAAGGATTGCAAATATCTTACTTGGAAATAAACAAGATGAAGCAGGACTTGAGCTTTGTTTAAAGGGTGGAAAATACGAATTTTTAGATGAAAGCTATTTTGTATTAAGCGGGGCAGAATTTGAAGCTAAATTAAATAATAAAAAAATTCAAACTTGCAAAGTTTATCAAGCAAAAAAGGGTGATATTTTAGAACTTGGTTTAGCAAAAATAGGTTTTCGAGGCTATCTATGCGTAGCGGGTGGATTTAAGATAAAAAGCTTTTTAAATTCAAAATCAAGCGATGTAAAAATGGGTGTTGGGGTATTTAATGGAAGAGCTTTGCAAAAGGATGATGTATTAGAACTAAATAATAGCTTTATCCCCTTTAATCTATCAAAAAGAGAATGCGAAAATCCTGTTTTTCAATTTGCTAAAGAACCCACTATCCGTGTTATTTTAGGCACAAATGATGATGCTTTTACGCAAAATGGCTTAAATACCTTTTTAAATACTAGTTATAAAATAGGCTTAAAAAGCGATAGAATGGCAATTTATGCAGAAGCTAAAACTACGATAGAACATAAAAATTCAGCCGATATTATTTCAGATCCTGCGGTTTTTGGAAGTATTCAAGTGCCAAAAAATGGCCTACCTATCATCTTAATGGCAGGAAGACAAAGCACTGGAGGTTATACAAAAATAGCCTCTGTTATAGAAAATGACTTACCTTTGCTTGCGCAAGCGAAATTAGGAACAAATTTTAAATTTGAAAACATTAGCATGCAAAATGCTTTAGAACTCTATAAACAAAGGGAAGAAAAAATTAAGACTTTGGATAAAAAAATCAATCTTGATTTTGAAAATTTGATTTAAGGATAAAAATGAATCCAAAAGAACTAAGAGAAAAAATCGCAAAAGGTGAGATAAAGGAACAAACTTCAGGCATGGCCTTAGGCTACGCACAAGCAAATTTGGTGATTTTACCCAAAGAATACGCTAAAGACTTTCAAACCTTTTGCATGCTCAATCCAAAACCCTGCCCACTTTTAGAAATAGTACATGGTAAATTTACTCAAAAAATTGCCAAAAATGCAAATATTTACACCGATATTCCAAAATATTTTATCTATGAAAATGGGATAAAAACTAAAGAAGCTTACGATATAAGCGAGTATTATAGCGATGATTTGATAGGTTTTTTACTAGGTTGTAGCTTTTCTTTCGAAGAAGCTTTACTTGAAAAAGGCTTAGAAATAAGACATATTAGCAATAAATGCAATGTGCCAATGTATAAAACCAATATTGCTTGCAAAAGTGTAGGAATTTTTAGTGGCGAAATGGTTGTTTCTATGCGCCCCTTTACTCCTGATAATGCCAAAAAAGCTAGCAAAATCACTGCTAATTTTCCTTTAGTTCACGGAGCTCCTGTGCAAATTGGCAATGCTAAGGAAATTGGTATAAATAATATTTTAAAAGCTGATTTTGGTGATGATCCTATTATAAAAGAAGGCGAAATTCCTGTATTTTGGGCTTGCGGAGTAACTCCACAAAATGTGATAATGAAAGCAAAATTGCCTTTTGTGATTACCCATGCGCCAGGGCATATGTTTATAAGCGATATTTTAAATTCATCTTTAAAATCTTAGGATTTTTTCTTACCATAAATATTGATAAAATATATAGCAAAAATCGCTAAAACACAGCCTATTAAAGTAAGTATAGTAGGCACTTCATCTAAGATAAAAAAGCTACAAATCAAAGCACTTGCAGGAGTGATCAAAACAAAAGAATTTGCTTTTACACTTCCTAAAATATGAATTCCATAATAATATATACTCGTACCTACCACCGTAGATAAAAAAGCCACCACAAAAAGATTGATCCAAAATTTAAAATCAAATTGAAAGATCTCATAACTTTTAAGATCAAACAACACCCATGAAAACATCAATAACGACATAAGGTTGATATAAAAATTGATCGCCAAAGGATGAGTTCCTTTTGCTTTATGGGTAAAAACAGCCATCAAAGCCCATATAAAAGCACAGCTTAAAAACAAAGTATTAAACTTACCCAAAAGCTCTTCTATGGAGCCTAAATTTAACAAACAAAGCCCTGAAATCAAACCCAAAAATAAGCCTAGAATTTCACTCTTTGTGATCTTGTGAGTTGATTTTTTATCTTTTTGAAAGAATATCGCTATCACAAATATCAAATAAGAAAATATAGGGATCATAGTGGTTACTAAAACCCCTCCTTTACCTGCTAAACCATGCTTTATAGCGATAAAAAATACAAAGGCATAAAGTCCATTTAAAACTCCTGCTATCAAGACCCATTTTAAGGCAGTTTTTTCAAGTCTAAGAGGAATTTTTAAAAAGCTTAAAACAAAAAATGAACCCAATACAACAAAGAAAAAACGCCAGAAGGTAATAATAGAAGTATCTGTATAGTTCGCCAAAATCTTAGATGTCGGCCATGAAGAACCCCATAAAAACATAGCAATAACAAGTAAGATAAATAAATATTTTGAACGATCCATTTATACTACCTTTGAAATAAATAAGAATGTTTTTATGATATCAAAATGCTAGGTTAAATAATAACCCAGCATGAATTAATGTTTATTTAAAATCATCTATAAAATGGTGCAAATTTTACATTTGCTATTTAGCTTAGCTAAACACTTTTTGCAAATGCGCTTTATAATCCTCGATATATTTTTCCACTTGTGGGTTTTTCATCACATCATTGCAAATAAAAGTCGGCAAAGGCTTCATACCCAAAAACTGATTTGCTTTGTGCAAATGCAAATACACTCCATCCACGCCCACACCTTCAAAAAACTGCTCTTTATCATTAAAAGCTTCAAGCGGTGCATTCCAAGTAAGGCTAAACATATATTTTTTATTGTTTACAAGTCCGCCACTGCCATATTTTTTACTTGCATCTTCTCTACTTCTACCATCATTTGCATAAAATTTTCCATGTCCTGCGGTAAAAACCTCATCGATATATTTTTTCACTATCCAAGGCTCACCCATCCACCATCCTGGCATTTGATAGATGATCGCATCGGCATTAAGTATCTTTGCAACTTCATTTTCTATATCATAGCCCTTATCGATATGCGTTTCATCGACCTTTAATCCTAAATTTAAAAGGCTTTCTTTTGCTACTTCATGCAAAGTATCATTTAGCTTACCGCCTGAATGTCCGAAACTTTTTGCTCCGTTTAATAAAAGTATGTTTTTCATCTTTTCTCCTTTATAATTAAATTTTTAATTTTTTATCTTCTAATCTCATTCTAACCAATACCAAAATAAGCCCTAAGCCCACCATGATGATAGAACTTATCGCAATGTATTTAGTTTCTTTTATAGAAATGACTAAGCCACAAAGAGTAGCACCTACGCTGATAGAAATATTTGAAACACTTATAAAAAGCCCATTGGTAAAATCTTTTGTCCTAGGGAAAGGAAAAGTGATGATATAATGCATTGCGTTATTCATAACCCCATTTACAATTCCCAAAATCAAACTTAATGTAAGCATGATTGCAAATTGTGCTGCATTTACAAAAATCAAAGCATATATCAAAATCATCGCCATAGAAGCAAATATAAGCGTTTGATTTGAGTGATTGACTAAAGTTTTTCCTGCGATATTATTACCAATAATACTTGCAAAACCATAAATAAAAAGTGCTAAACTGATATTTGTAAAGCTCATTTTACTCACGCTAAATAAAAATTCAGAATAATAAAAATAAAAACCCAAATACCCCGTCGAAATACAAAAAACAGCAAGCATAGAAATCCACAAAAGCGCATATCTTAGACTTAAAAGCTGTTTTCCTACCTTTATCCTGCTTGTCTTTTTAAATTCAGGCATAAAAAACAAAGTGATAAAAAACGCTAAAGAATTGATCACCACATAAAAAGCCATCGCCATTTCAAAGCTAAAATTCCCACCAAAATAACTACTAAGGGGCACACCAAGAACTAGCCCAGCACTAATAGCCATAAAAATCTTTGCGACTATATGAGGTACTTTACTTTTATCATCTGCTAAATTTGCAGCTGTACTAAAAGCAAGTGCAAGATAAATAGGATGAAAAAAAGCAGGAATAGCTCTTAAGATCAAATGAAGCCAAAAATCATTTACAAACATGCTTGCCAAAGAGCTAAGAGAAAAAATAGCTAAGCAAAATAACATAAGCTTTTTAGGATTAAAATTCGCACAAAGCATAGGTGCTATAGGCGCACAGCACATTACAATAAGTGCAAATATACTCACACTCCATCCCGCATCACTAACACTCACGCCAAATTTCTCCGATATAAGCGGTATGATCCCCATCACCCCAAGTTCCATACTGATAAGCCCAAACACGCCTAGACAAAGCGTGATTAAGATCTTGATTTGATAAGTATTGTTTATAGTTATACTTGATTGTTGCATTAAAAAAACCTTTTTTCGAAAAATTAAACTCGCAATTTTAATTTATGCAAGTTATAATGTCAATACATAAAGTGATGATTTAATCAGATATAAAGAATATTTCAAAAAACAAAAGGAGGATATCATGATAGAATTTATAGGAGATGTTAATTTAGAAAAATATATGGGAACTTGGCTTGAGATGGCTAGAAAACCTGCATTTTTTCAAAAATCTTGCGTTCAGTCTAAAGCTGAATATCAACTAGAATACGAAGGCTCTACCCCTGTTGTAAAGATAAAAAATATCTGTGTTAAAAAAGATGGAGAAGTTTCGCAAGTGCAAGGCAAAGCCAAAGTAAAAGCCCCAAGAGCTTTATCGGTGAAATTTAGCATTTTTATGAATTTATTTAATAAAACAAATTATGAAATTCTCTTTATAGACACAAACTATGAAGTTGCTGTCGTTGGAAGTCCTGATAAAGAGTATCTTTGGATTTTGTCTAGAAAAATCATCGATAAAAAAGATATAGATAAACTCTTAGATATCGCTAAGCAAAAAGGTTTTGACATTAGCGATATAGTGTTTGATAAGTATTAATTACTCATCTCTCATATCGATCACATAGCGGAATTTTGCTTTTCCTGAAGTGAGATTTTCATAAGCTTTGTCGATATCTTTTGAAGTGATGAGTTCAGTTTCTGGGTAAATTTTATGTTTGAGTGAAAAATCGAGCATTTCTTGAGTTTCAGCGATTCCGCCGATTAACGAACCATAGACTTTTTTACCCGCTTTATGCACAAAGGTTATCACGCTGATACTTGGAGCGACTTCGTGAGGTGGCAAACCCACTATCGCCATTTCACCGCCAAATTTAAGCAAATCCATATAAGCACTAGGATCATAAGGAGTTGGGATGGTAGAAATGATAAGATCAAAGCGTTCTTTTACAGCATTTTTATCTGTGCTTGTATAAAAAGAACTCACGCCCATAGCCAAAGCATCGGCTTTTTTGTTTTCATTTCTAGCAAAAACACTTACTTTTGCACCCATTTTCACAGCATATTTAACCGCCATCATACCAAGTCCGCCAAATCCTGCTACTGCTACGCTTGAGCCAGCTTTAATGTTTGAAAATTTAAGCGGAGAATAAGTGGTAATTCCTGCACAAAGCAAAGGCGCGACTTTTTCCATCGGTGCATCTTTTGGCACACAAACAGCAAATTTTTCACTTACGACTATGTTGTTTGAGTAGCCTCCATAGGTGTTTTCATTATCATGAAAAATATCGCAGCTATTGTAAGTATAGATAGTTTGTCCTTTTTCGCAAAATTGCTCTTGGGATTTTTTGCATGCTTCGCATTCTCCGCATGAATTTACCATACAGCCAACCCCTGCATAATCCCCTACTTTAAATTTGCTCACATTTTTACCCACTGCGATCACTTCTCCTGCTATCTCATGCCCTGGCACACAAGGATAAACAGCCTCTCCCCACTCGCTTCTTGCAGTGTGGATGTCGCTATGGCAAATTCCTGCGTATAAAATTTTAATCAAAATATCATTATCACCCACAGCGTGGCGTGTGAATTCAAAGGGTGTGAATTTCGCATCTTTGCTAGGCATAGCATAACCCTTGCTTTGAATGCGACCATTTTCTAAAAAGATTTTAGAGTCCATTTTCTCTCCTTATTTTTTGATTTTTGAAATTATAAAACATTAGAGTAGCTATAAGTCAAGAGGGAAATTAAATTTTTTTAAAAAAATTATTATAAATGTTATAATTACAAAATTTAATTTCACTTTGGGGTAAAAATGCAAAATTTATATTCAGAAGATGATACAAGAGTTAAACTTATAGACACAAAGCTTTATGCTAGCTCTTGGAGTGAAGAAAATATCACAAGAAATTATTATTTCACCGATGGACGCAAGCTCATAGGCAACAAAAGAGCTGAGAGAAAATTTGCAGATTATTTGCTCAAATTTCAAAATAACAATCTTGCTATCATAGAAGCTAAAAAACAAAACAAAGATGCTTTAGATGGTTTATCTCAAGGTATAGAATACGCTAGAGCTTTAAATGTGCCTTTTGTTTATAGCACTAATGGCGATAAAATTTATGAGTATGATTTAAGGGTTTCAAGGGGTGAGTATATAGAAAATTTTCCAAGCCCTAACGAACTTTTTCAAAGAGTTTATGGAAATTTAAAAGAATGGCAATACAAACTTTTAACTCAAAGAGAATTATACATACCTCAAAAAACATTAAGATACTACCAAAAAATAGCCGTAGATAAAGTCATAGAAGCTTTAATCAATGGTAAAGATAGAATTTTACTTACCCTTGCTACCGGCACAGGTAAGACGACTATAGCTTTTGCTTTGTGTTATCGTTTGCTTGAAGCAAGATGGAATAAAGAAAACAAAGACCAAAAACCTAAAATATTGTTTTTATGCGATAGAGTGAGCTTAAGAGATCAAGCTTTGGGAGAATTTAACGCAGTAGAAAGCGATTGTAAAGTAATCAGCGCAGAAGAGATTAGAAAAAATGATGGAAAAATCATCACCAACGCAAATGTTTTCTTTGGAATTTATCAAAGTCTACCTGCAAATTCTAAAGATCAAGAAAATACCCAAGAAGAACAAGAGAGCAAATTTTATCTACAATACCCAAAAGATTTTTTTGACCTTATCATCATCGATGAGTGTCACAGAGGCGGAGCAAACGAAGAAGGAAACTGGGCGTGCGTACTAGAGCACTTTTCATCAGCTACTCATTTAGGACTTACTGCCACACCTAAAAAGAGTGATAATGTAGACACTTACAGGTATTTTGGTGAAAGTGCGTATGAGTATAGCCTAAAAGAGGGTATAGAAGATGGCTTTTTAACCCCTTATAAGGTAAAACGCATCACCACCACACTTAGCGAAGGCTATGTATATAATCCTGATGATCTCATAGAAGGAGAGCTAGAAAAAGGATTTTATAAAATGAGTGAATTTGAAAGAAATATCCATCTACCTCAATATAATGATTTTCTAGCTAAAGAAATTTTAAAACTTATAGATCCTATGGATAAAACCATCATCTTTTGTGCCAATCAAGCTCACGCAAGCAATATAAAAAGAGCTATTGATAAATTTAAAAGTGTTAAAAGAGATGATTATTGTGTAAGAGTTACGAGCGATGAGGGTAAGATAGGACTTGAGTATTTAAAACAATTTCAAGACAATGACAAAAGCTATCCTGTAATCCTTACAAGCTCTAAAATGCTAACCACAGGCGTAGATGCTAGAAATGTCCGCAACATAGTACTTTTGGCAAATATAGGCTCTATCATAGAATTTAAACAAATCATAGGGCGAGGCACTAGAGTGTATGAAGGAAAAGACTTTTTTACCATCATAGATTTTGTAGGTGCGACAAAGTTATTTTATGATCCAAAATGGGATGGCGAACAAGTCAAAGATGAAGATAAAGAAGATAAAAGCGAAATTTGGGGCAAGCAAAATAAAAAAGAATCAGACAAAACAAAAGAAACAGAAAGCAAAAAAGCAATCACCGTGCATTTAAAAGGCACAAAACTCAAAGTGCTTGACATAAACACAAGCTATCTAGGAAGTAATGGCAAACCACTTAGCACTAAAGAATTTTTAGAATTTTTGATAGGCAAGCTAGCAGAATACTACGACGATGAAGTAAAACTTCGTGAAATTTGGAGCAAACAAGAAACTAGGCTGAATTTCTTAAAAACCCTTGAAAAAGATGGAGTGGATGAAAATGCCTTGAAAGATTTGGGTGAAATTTTTGATAAAAAGGATTGTGATATATATGATGTTTTGGCGCATTTGAGTTTTAATGCTGAGATCAAAACAAGACAAGAACGCGTTTTGCAAGTAGAAAAGAGTGAATTTTTAAAACGCTTCCAAAAAGAAAAAGCTCTGAAATTCATAGAATTTTTACTCGGTAGATATCAGCAATACGGCATAAAAGATTTTGATAGAAGCTTAGCTCCTTTGATAGAGCTTAGCTCTTTAGGTAATGTAAAAGAAATAGTCAGTGAATTTGGCGGGGTGGAGAATTTAAAGCAAAGTGTAGACGATTTGCAAAGGGAGATTTATGCAAGATAAAGATAATATAAAGACATATTATGAGTGTCTTAAAGAACTGTCTAAGGAAGAACTTTATGAAGGATTATTAGGATATGGAATGTTTGCAGATAGAATACCAAATTTTTTAACTTCTGAATATTTTTTTGAGTTCTGCAAATCAAATAAGCCATCTTTTGAACAGAAAGAATACAGATATATTAAATACGAAAGCATGAGAAATATTAATGTTCCTAGAGTTTTATCAATACCAAATCCATTTGCATATTATAAACAATGTAAAATTTTAAAAGAATATTGGAAAAAATTACAAAGATATTTTTACAAAAAAACAAAAAGTAATAAATATAAGATTAGTCGTATTCATATTAGAAAGCTATATGAAAAAAAACTTATTGATAATAAATATTACGATGTAGAAATAGAAAAAATTTTCATTATGAATTTTAAAAACTATAAACTTGATGGGACGCCGGAACAAGAAATTTTTATTGGTAAAGGATATAAGGTAAATGCAGATATTTCAAATTGCTTTCCTAGCATATACACACACTCGATACCTTGGGTTTTAATTGGAAAAATTGGTGCTAAAAAAAATAAAGGTTTTACGAAATTATATTACAATAAGATAGATAATGCTACACAATGGCTTAATTATGGAGAAACACATGGAATCTTAATAGGGCCTCATAGTTCAAACTTAATCTCAGAGATTATTTTGGTTGCAGTTGATTATAAACTTAGTAAAAAATATAAATATATTAGAAATATAGATGATTATACTTGTTATGTTAAGTCTCACGAAGAAGCTGAACAATTTCTCTTAGATTTATCCATAGAACTTAAAAAATATGGGTTATCCTTAAATCATAAAAAAACAGAAATTATAAAATTACCTAGCTCATTTGAAAAACCATGGAAAAATAAGCTAAAGCTTTTTAAATTAGATTCTTATAGTGGTGGAATAAAATATACTGGAATAATGCCATTTTTAGATATGGCTTTGAACTTAATGAAAGATAACAAAAACAATGCTGCTATTTTAAACTATGCATTTAAAATTTTAATTAAAAAGAAAATGACCCCAAGCGCTAAAAAATATTTTATTAACATAATTCATCATTTAGTTTTACTATACCCATATTTGATTTTTTTGTTAGATAAAATATTTAATGAAAAAGAGCTTATTACACAAGAAAATATAGAAAAAATATCTTCAGATATTTTTAATCTAGGCAAAGAAAAAAGAAACTATGAAGCAATGTCTTATGCTCTTTATTTTGCACTAAAATATAATTTTAAATTAAAAGAAAAAATTAATCTATTAGAAGAAGCAAAAAGAAAAGAAGATTGCATTTTAATGTTATTGTGTTACCTTTATGATAAAAAGAATAATAAGGATACAGAAGAATATAAAATAATAGCAAATAATTTTATTATAAATACAACTTCAAAAAATACAAATTTTAAAATTCTAGATGATGAATATTGGTTGTTTGCCTATGAAGTTTTATCCAGAGAAGACCCTAGTGCACTTAATAAATGTAAAGATTGGAAACAAATAAAAAATAGTAATATATCTTTTATTAGACAGGAATTTCAGTAATAATTATAAGAATGTATTAGGTTATTTAGAATTTTAAATAAAATCTTAGTTGATTAAAAAAGTAGTTATTTGAATTAAAAAAGGAGAAGCAATGAAAATGACAGGATTGGAAAACTTATACAAAGATATAAAAAATAAGCAGATGACTTATTGTATATTTAATTATACACACAATAGAATTGAATTGGAAATAATGTTTGATATAAACCCAAAACCATTTAAATTGCTTATAATTAAAAAGTATTCTAATAAAACTTTGTTGCTAGATATTTTAAATGGCTTTAAGCTAGATATATTTCTTTCAAAAGAAAAATATCAGATATTATTAGATATATTAGATATAAAAGGTGGTGGCGCGACTCCTTTTAGCACAAAGAAATTTTTTGAAGAATTAAATAGCGCAATTCCATCTGCAATTGTGCAATATGATTTAAATAGTAATTTAAGACATATCATTTCTCAAATAAAAAATTTTGAGGATGCTGATTTGATATATGTTAAACACTTGATAGATTGGAATAAGATTAATAGCGGTAAGCATGTGTCGCAAAAAAATAGGGATAAGACGGAGTATTTATATCCTGATATTTTTAAAATTATAAAAGATAAAAATATAAGCGTTGTTTATACAAATAATAAAGATTCTTCCAAATATACTAATATAGAAGATATTGAAATAATAAATGGATAGCGATATGAATAATATATTAACCTATAAAATAGATACCGAGCAACCTATCGATATAAAAGAGTTAGCTGAAAGTTTAATAGCTATACAAAATATGTATAGGAAAAGTATTATTAGCAATGAGGCTTCTATAAAGATTAGTGAAGTTAGAAAAGGTAGTTATGAATTTGATATTGTTGTTTTGGGTTTAGGATTAACTTTACCTTATATAGAAAATTTTAATTCAGCGATTGATTTTATTAAAAATTTAAAAAATTGTTATAGTTTTTTTAAGGATAATAAATTTGATAATAATACTAATCAAATTAATATTGATGATGCAAAAAATACCAGTAAAATAATACAACCAATTATAAGCATAGGCAATAATTCTACAGTTATTATTCAAAATGGTTATAGTGATTCTGAATGTTTTAGTGTTATAAGTAAAGAAGCAGCAGAAGTCCAAAAAAAAATTTATAGTTATATTGAAAATAAAGAAAGAAAAACTAAAGAAGAATTGCAAACATATAAATATTTTCAAAATATACTTGTTGAATTTACACAAACAAGAACCGATGATAAGCGTGGAAATAAATTATTATGTAAAAATATTTATAATAAAGAATTAAATGTTGAATTTTCTAGTGATTATTTAAAAAAACAAATTTTAGAAGAGCACAATCCGCATTTACATTTATACAATGTTGATTTACAAGTTATTTATGAAAACAATGTGCCAAAAATTTACAAAATTATTTCTATTAAAGATATTAAAAATAAAAATATTTAGGTTGCAAAATAAAATGATAAATTTACTGCAGGGTTGGGAATGGAAAAGCTTAGGAGAAATTTTTAATATTGAAAGAGGGGGCTCTCCTAGACCTATTAAAGAATTTTTAACAGATAAAGAAGATGGTATAAATTGGATTAAAATCGGCGATATAAAAAATCAAAAATATCTCTATAAAACAGAAGAAAAAATCATACAAGAAGGACTTAAAAAAAGTAAATTAGTCATTGAGGGAGATTTATTGGTTTCAAATTCAATGAGTTTTGGCAAACCTGTTATTGTAAAATTACAAAAAGGTGCAATTCACGATGGTTGGCTATTGTTAAAAGAAAAAATTAATCTAAATAAGGAATATTTTTACTATTTATTTTCTAGTAATTTTATGTATAACTTTTTATCCTACCAAGCCTCTGGTTCTACTGTAAAAAATTTAAATATAGATAAACTCAAACAAATTGAAATCCCACTACCCCCACTCAAAGAGCAAGAAAGGATAGTGGGAATTTTAGATGAGAGTTTTGCAAAGATAGATGAGAGTATAAAAATCTTAGAGCAGGATTTGCTAAATTTAGATGAGTTAATGCAAAGTGCCTTGCAAAAAGCTTTCAATCCCTTAAAAGACAATGCCAAAGAAAACTATAAACTCCCACAAGGTTGGGAATGGAAAAACTTAGGGGAAATTGCAAATACTAGCAGTGGCGGAACCCCATCAAGAAATAAAAAAGAATATTGGGAAAATGGAAATATCAAATGGCTAAAGAGTGGGGAATTAAATGATGGATATATTGATTTTATAGAAGAAAATATTACAGAAGAAGCTATTAAAAACTCGTCAGCTAAGATATTTCAAAAAGGGACTCTACTTATTGCTATGTATGGAGCAACAGCTGGAAAACTAGGAATTCTAAATTTAGATTCCACTACAAATCAAGCAATTTGTGCATTTTTACATAAGGATAAAAATATTAAATTCTTGGAAAAATTTCTTTTTTATTTTCTATTTTTTCTAAGAGATAAAATCATCAAAGATTCTTTCGGTGGAGCTCAACCTAATATAAATCAAACCTATATAAAAAATTTACAAATCCCATTACCCCCAATCAAAGAGCAAGAGCAAATCGCAAAGCATTTAGATTTTGTCTTTGAAAAGACAAAGGCTTTAAAAGAGCTTTACACTAAAGAACTAAAAGATTATGAAGAGCTTAAGCAATCCTTGCTTAATAAAGCTTTTAAGGGAGAATTATAATGTTAAAAAATTTGCCAAATTTTAACACATTGGCTTAATATGTTAAAAATTTTTGATTTTTTTAACATATTTTTTTATAATGTTAAAATTTTTAGAAAAAATTAACATATTGGAAAATTATGAAAGAATTTATACCTCAAAAATTGCCTTTAAATATAGAATTAAATGCAAATATTTATAGTCTTATCATCAAGGCTTCAAGAAAATTAGCAGAACTCAACGGACTTAGCAAAAGTATCCCTAATCCAAACATTTTAATCAATGCTTTAATTTTGCAAGAAGCAAAAGATTCAAGCGAGATAGAAAACATAATCACAACCCATGATGAACTATTTTTATCTCAAATCGATGAAAGCAAACTTACAAGAGCGGCAAAAGAAGTAAAAGACTATGAAAATGCTTTAAAAAAAGGGTATGAGCTTTTAAAAAAAGAGTGTTTGTTGAGAAATGCACATATTTTAGAAATTCAAAAAAGATTAGAAAGAAACAATGCAGGCTTTAGAAAACAAAGCGGCACTATGCTTAAAAACCCTATCACAGGAGAAATCAAACACATACCCCCACAAAATCATAGCGACATACAAGAGCTTATGAGAAATTTAGAGCAATACATTAACGATGATACTTTAGATGAACTAGATTTTTTAGTAAAAATGGCAATCATTCATTATCAATTTGAAAGCATTCATCCATTTTATGATGGCAATGGCAGAACAGGCAGGATTATAAATATACTTTATTTGGTTTATAAAGGCTTGCTTGATTTGCCTATCTTATATTTGAGTGCTTATATTGTAAAAAATAAAGGGGAGTATTATAGTCTTTTGCAAAAAGTGCGAGATGAAGGAGCGATTTTAGAATGGATAGAATACATACTAAAAGGCGTAGAGCAAACTGCTATAAAAACTATTGAAACTATTGCCACGATAGAAAAAATGATGCTAAATGTAAGCGAAATTTTGCAAAATAAAACCAATTTTTATAGTAAAGACTTTGTAGAGCTTTTGTTTTCTCATCCTTATACAAAGATAGATTTTTTGATAGAAAAATTAAATATTTCTAGGCAAAGTGCCTCAAAATATCTTAAAATTTGTGAAAATTTAGGGGTATTAGAATGCATTAAAATAGGTAGAAATCATTATTATATAAATATAGAACTTTTAAGACTTTTTAAAAAGGGAATTTTTTAAATGCAAAATAAAATCGACAAAATCACAGACATACTAAGACGCGATGATGGTATAAGTGGTGCGATGCACTATAGTGAGCAAATCAGCTGGATATTGTTTTTAAAATTTTTAGATGATTATGAAGAAGAATTAAAACTAGAAGCTATCTTAAATGATAAAGCATATAAAAGCATTTTAGAAGAAAAATTCAGCTGGAGAATATGGGCAGCTCCAAAAACAAGTGAAGGCAAACTTGATGTAAAAAATGCTTTAAGCGGAGATGATTTGCTTAGCTTTGTAAATAACGAGCTTTTTCCATATCTAAAAAGCTTTAAAGATAATGAAAATTTCAAAAGCATAGAGTATAAAATAGGCGGAATTTTCGAGTTTATAGACAATCGCATAGCCAATGGACACACCTTAAGAGAGGTTATAAATTTAGTCGATGAGCTAAGCTTTAGTAAAGAAAGTGATGTATTTGCCTTAGGTGAAGTTTATGAAAAGCTTTTAAAAGATATGGGAAGCGATGGGGGAAATAGTGGAGAATTTTACACGCCACGCCCTTTGATAAGAGCTATGGTAGAAGTGATAGATCCTAAAGCAAAAGAAAGGATTTATGATCCTGCTTGTGGGAGTTGTGGGTTTTTAGTAGAAAGCTTTTTGCATATCTTGTATGAAGACAGGAGTAAAAACAAAAAAGCAAATTTAAGCGTAGAAGAGCTTGAATTTTTAAAAAATGATGCTCTTTTTGGTAAAGAAAAAACTCCGCTTAGCTATGCAATGGGCGTTATGAATATGATATTACATGAAATTTCAAGTCCAAATATCATAAAAACAAATACTTTAAGTAAAAAAATAACAGATATAACAGAAAAAGATAAATACGAAGTAATACTTGCAAATCCACCTTTTGGTGGCAAAGAAAAAGAACAAATTCAAGAAAATTTTCCTATAAAATCAAATGCTACTGAACTTTTATTTTTACAGCATATCTTAAAATCTTTAAACAACAACGGAAGATGTGCCATTATCGTGCCTGAGGGCGTGCTTTTTCAAAATTCAAATGCCTTTGTAAGCGTGAAAAAAGACTTGCTAGAAAATTTCAATCTCGAATGTGTTTTAAGCTTACCAAGCGGGGTATTTTTGCCTTATAGTGCGGTAAAAACCAATGTGCTTTTTTTCTCAAAAGGAAAAAGAAGCATTTGCGCTGAAGATGATAAGGTGTATTATTATGAGCTTATACCGCCTTTTAAACTCACCAAAAACAAGCCTTTAGAATACGCACATTTTGAGGAATTTTTAAAATGCCACAAAGAAAGAAAAATCACTCCTCATTCTTATCTAGTCAGTATAAAAGAGCTTGAGGAAAGAAACTATGATCTAAGTGCTAAAAATCCAAATTCCAAAGAAGAAAAAACCTTGCGCGAAGTAGAAGAAATCCTAAGCACTTTAAAGGCAAATCAAGAAAAAGCCAATGAACTTTTACAAAAAATACAAAATATTACCTAAACTACTGAATTTTAGAAAGGACACTTATGAAAAAAATCATCTTTTTGCTTTGTCTTTGCATTAGCTTTGTTTTTGCTAAGCAAATTTATATCGTGCATGGCTATGGCAGCGATGAGAATTACGGATTTTTGCCAAGTGTAGCAAAGAATTTAAAAGCTAAAAATCATGAAGTTTTACTTTTAAGTTTCCCTAATGCTTTTTCGCCTAAGCTTGATGAGTGGATGCAAACCATGAGTCAAAATTTCACAAAACTTGATGAAAATACCTTTTTTATCACGCATTCTTTAGGTGGAGTTGCGGTGCTTGATTTTTTAAATTCGCTTGATGAAAGGACTAAAATCGGCGGTGTAATAATGGTTGCACCCTTTGATGAACCTTTGCAAAATTGCCTATTTTAAATGATTTTATAAAGCCAAAATTAGACTATAAAAAGCTTGATAACATGATAATTCACAAAATCATCATCAGCGCAAAAGACGATAAAGTCGTGCCAATTTGGGTGAGTGAAAATTTAGCCAAAAAGCTAAATGCTAAATTCATACAAACTCCAAATGGTGGACATTTTATGGAAAGCGAAGGCTTTAAAGATTTGCCTTTGGTTATAGAAGAATTAGAGCGTATTAAATAACCCTTAAATATAAGTTATACAGCTTTATCCAAAACGCTTTAAGCTAAAATACTGCTTTATACTCGGATCTAGCTTTTGAGTCTGCAATGCTTTCACGCCTAAAAGTCCAAGTGCGGGAGCGAATTTAAACCCATGGCTAAGCCCACCCATAAAAAAGAGATTTTCATCTAAAAAATCGATGATAAAATCATCATCAGGGCTTAAAGGATAGGTGCAAACACTGCCTTTGTTAAAATCTTTTAAATCAGGAAAAAATTCTTTGATATGCTTGCCTATATCAAGAGTATCTTGCTCATAAGATCCAAATTCCACGCGTTCTTCGCGGGTGCTAATGATCTCCCCTACTTTATCTCTACCCACTTTTAATCCATCTGCAAAATCAGGAAAACCATAAAAATAATCGTCTTCAAATTCGAGTATAAACGCTGGAAAACCTTGTGAGAGTTTATAAGAATCCGTATCAAACCAATTCACCACTTTGCGTCTAATACCCACAGGCACTTTTGGCAAGTCAAATTCACACACGCTCAACACTTCATTGACATAACTTCCTGCACTGATTAGAATTTGTTTTGCTTGTATGCTAGAATTTTGCGTTTGTATTTTATACACTCCATTTTCTTTACATATGCGCACGATTTCATCACACAAAGTATGCGCACCGAGCTTGCAAGCAGCGTTGATAGCACTTTTTACACTCAAATCACTATACACAAAGCCTGTGTCTGTTTCTAACACACCAAAAAAATCATCCGATACGCAAATATTATAATTTTCTTGCAATTCTTTGGCATTTAGAATTTTTGCTTTAAGATCGTAATTTTTCACACTTGAGAGCACATTTTGCATAAAAGTAGAATTTGAGCCGATATTTAAAAGCCCACAACGCTCAAAAAGCTTGATATTTTGCTCTTTTTCAAATTCTCCCCAAAGCGTGTATGCCTCTTGTAAAAGCGGTATATACTTTTCACCCTCGCCATAAGCTATACGAAAAATCCTTGTATCACCATGATAAGAACCTTGAGTATGAGGTGCTTGAAATTTATCTATAAGACAGGTTTTTAAGCCCATTTTAGCCGCATAATACCCAGCAAAACTCCCCACACTACCACTTCCAATAACCGCTATATCATAAGTCATTTTATCTTCCTTATATATCGCCAATTTGATACATAAAATTTGGAAAAAATTATACTATAAATATTAGTTCAGTGTTTATAAAAAATAAAAATTTATCCCTTGCTTAGAAATTTTGAGGATTAAAATTTAATTAAAAAATTTAAGGCGATCAATCACCTTAAATTCAAGCTTTTTATATTGCTAGAGTTTTAGAAATTTTTTGTAAGTTGTAAGCATTTTCTTAAATTTATAAAAAGTATTTAAGAACACCCTGAATTTTGACTTATAGCGTCTTGATAAGCTTTTAAATCAAGCTTATTTGCATCTGCACTAAAGATTGCAAAAGGCTTTAAACTCTTACATCCTAGATATTCAAATGTATAACAAATCGGCTTTAAAAGCTCTTCTAAAGTCGCACCATGATGCCCATCATAACTCTCTTGTGCGCCACCTAAAGTCGTTACAATCTGAAATTTTTTATCTTTTAAAAGTTCTTTATTTTCTCCATAAAGAATTGCTGTTAAAACCCTATCTTGCCACTCTTTTAAAAGCGCTGGAGTGCTAAACCAAAAAAGTGGAAATTGAAAGATGATTTTATCGGCATTTTTTAACAAAGCTATTTCTTTACTGACATCGATTTTACCCTCTTTGTAAATTTCGCTAAGATTGTGAATTTGTACTTGTTTTGAATTTTTAATGCTTTCAAACAAAGCCTTATTTGCCTTAGAATCTTCCCAAAATGTATGTGCGAAAATGATTAAAGTTTTCATTTTTTTCCTTTTTTAGTATTTACTAAATTATAAAGTGTAAGTGTAAATATTATATAGAATACTAGGGTTAATTATTTTTATATTTTTACTCTAAAATCACATTTTTATATTTCAAAAATGCTAAATTATCACTTGTATTTTATATCTCATAAAACCTATATTTTTCATAAACATAAAAAAATGAATCCCCAAAGCTTAATCTTAAGACAAGCTTTGGCAAAACAGTATAAGTTCTTAAAAGACTTTAACCCTTGAAAGTAAAGATTTATTGACGCATGCCAAAAGTGATAGCATAAGTCTCGTTTCTTACATCGAACAAAGGATCTTGTGGAGGATTAACTCCTTGAGGTATATCTGAAGGAAAATACACATTAAAGTTACAATCTTCCTCGCTTAACGCATTAACTTTAAAAGTTCCAACCAAACTCTCTTTATGCTTGCCTTCCCATAAAGCTGTCGTTTCATTAATAATATCATTTTTATTTGCATATACTAAATACATTTTATATTCTACTGGCTTATTAGTCTTTACGCGATCTTCGAAATCTTCTTTTAAAAAATCACTACTTGCACTTTTCATTTGTGCCTCATTTAAATACGCCACACCCTCACTTGGAACTAATTTCCATCTTGCTGGCAAATAGTTTTCACTCCCTGTTTGCTTAAAATAGAAAGTATGTATGCTAAAAAATGGAGTATTTGCTACACTTTTGCTAATACCAATTTTATCAGTATATGCAGCAAAATTTCTATAGGAATCAACCTCTTGCATCATTTTACTTATTTTTTCTTGATCAACTTTACCATTTACAGGAAGTCTCATTTCAAAAAACTGACCAAATTCTTTAAGATTTTTTGCAAAATTTATTTCTGTATTTAACATAACCATAGTCCAAGAAGCAGAATCTTGAGGATCAGTAATTCTAATAGCCATGCCTCTTGTTTTGCTTTTATCATCTTTAAAAGCTCCACCTAAAGAATACCTTACTTGAATTGGTAAACTTTTGTATGTCAATAAAGGCACATCAATTTCTTTATTAATAGATTGTGCTGGCTCAAAAGTTCCCATAGCACAAAAACCTTTTGCATGATTAACTTTTACTTTGGGATTTTTAGGATCCGCATTGAGTTGATAAAAAATATCCGCTATTTTTTGTGCATCATATTTTACATCATTGGCATAAATAGCACTACTTAAACAACAAATAGCCAAACAGCTACTAATATATTTTTTCATTACAAACTCCTAGTTTCAAAATTTTTAAGTAGGCATTATAATATTTAACTATAAACGATAATTTACATTATTAATGAAAATTGTTATAAATTCAAATATCCTTATTATGCTAATATTTTAAGTTTGCATTTTTAAAATATACAACATCTAAATAGTAACTATAGAAATTTTAAAATTAACTTTTATATCTTAACTTTATTATTTCAAGTAAAAACTTTATTTTAAAACACTCTGTATATATATTACATTATCAATATATAAATATATATTGACATATTAATAAATTTATATTACACTGCTCTAAAAATTTTTTAGGAAAAACAATGCAAGTATTTTTTAACACTTTTAAAGAGTTTTTATATCTATTTGTCGAGCTTTCTGTGCTTTTTATAGGAATTTCTTTTCTTATTAGCATTATCAACCAAAAATATGAAGGAATGTTTAGAAAACAACTGAGCGGAGATAAAATTTCAAGCTATTTTAAAGCTATATTTTTAGGTGCTTTAACTCCTTTTTGCTCCTGTTCTACCATACCGCTTTTAAAAGCATTTTTAGAAGCTAGGGTAAAACTTAGCGTGTGTTTGGCTTATCTTTTTACCTCACCTCTTATAAATCCTATCATTTTTACCATGCTTTTTGTTACCTTTGGCTTGAAATTAAGTCTTGTGTATGTATTGTTTTTGGTAATTTTTATTTTTATAATTTCTCTTATTTTTTCAAAATTTAAAGAAGAGCACTTTTTAAAACATACTCCTAAAAACTCAACCCCAAGCATTTTCACGCAAAATACTAAAAACATAGGTAAAATAGTCTTTAAACCAAGCTCTTGTTGCACCAACACTCAAAACAAAGCTAACGATACAAAGATAAATTTCAAAAAACTTTTTAAAGAAAGTGTTATAAACTATAAAAAATTACTACCTTATATCGCAATCGCAGTGCTTATAGGGGCTTTGATCCATGATTTCATCCCTCAAGAAATTTTACAAAAATACCTAAGCGGCAATGAAATTTTAAGCATTATTCTAGCAGCGTTTTTTGGAGTTTTGCTTTACTTAAGAGTAGAAACCATCATCCCTATAGGCTTGATACTTTTGCAAATGGGAATTTCTCAAGGGGTGATTATGAGTTTTTTAATTGCAGGTGCGGGATGCTCTCTACCCGAGCTTGTTTTACTTAAGCAAATGTTTAAGATGAAATTTTTATTATTGTTTGTAGCTATCATTTTAAGCGTAGCCATATCTTTTGGCATGCTTATAAATTTCATATAAGGAAAATAAATGCAAAAGTTTTTAACCATCATTTCAGCGATCAACGATGAAAGCAGAGTGCTTATCCTATACCATCTTTTAAAATATCAAGAACTTTGCGTGTGTGATTTGCAAAAGCTTTTAAATATGGGGCAATCAAGACTTTCAAGACATTTAAAAATTTTAAAAGATGCAGGTTTTTTGTATGTAAGGCGTCAAGGAACTTGGGCGTATTATGGTATCAACAATGAGCTTTTAAAACTGCATTTAGATCTTTTTGAAAATATCAAAAATTTAGAACTTAAAAATGCTATTAAAAAAAATGAAAATATTATTACCCAAATTTGCCCTTAATATAAAATCAACCCTTAAACTTATGCAATTTATCACAAGGTTGATAGTCCTTGCTTTCTGGATTAAACCCATCGACTTCATTTGCAAGCATTTCTTCATAAATTTTTATCTTTTTGCTTAAAACTTTTTCACTTTCTTTTAATGTTTTAATCTGGTTTTGTAATTTTTTCTTTGTTTGCTTTAACATCTCTTGTCTCTCTTTGGCAGTTTTTATACCCAAAGAGCAAAGTTTTATATAATGTTTGACTTGTTCTATTGGCATACCTGAAATTCTAAGCCATTTTATCCATTTTGCCCATTCTATATCGCTTTTTGAAAAATATTTCACACTATTTTCATCTTTTTGAACAAAAGGAAACAAACCTTTTTTAGCCCAAAATCTTAAAGTATGAGCACTAATTTTTGTTTCTTTTTCTACTTTTTTTATAGTATAAGCCATATTTTCTCCTTTTTAAGATAAAAATAAAAATTTATTTTATTTTTTTGTGATAAAATAATAGCCAAATTATTAGCTTTATGCTAAAAATAACAAAGATTAAAAGGAAAAACATGAATAATATCAAAATAAAACTTTCTGTTATTGCAAATTCAATTGCAATTTTTGCTTTAAGTATTTTGAGCATCATTAGCTTTTACTTTACAAAAGATTCTTTGTATCAAAGTACGCTTTATGCTGAAACAGAATTTCTTAAAGCAACACAAGTTTCTATAGAGGATTTTAGATCCAGAAATATATCTTTGTTTAATGCTCTTGAAAAAGATATATTAAATTTACCCTATGAAGCACTAAATTCTCAAGATAACATAGTTAATAATGCAGGGGCCATATTAAAATACTACCGCGATAGTGGAAATTTCCTTGCTATTTATATTGGTTTAGATAATGGTGAAAATATCGTGAGTGACGATCTAAGCGAGAAAAAAAATACTAATATAACTATAAATGGAAAAGCCAACAACTATAATGCAACTACTAGGGAATGGTATAAAGAAGCTAGAAATAGTAATCAAATCTATATAACCCCAGCTTATATTGATACTGTTAGTAATGAATACACCATTACTTACTCTAAAGCTCTTTATAAGGATGGTAAATTTATTGGTGTTTTAGGAATTGATGCTTTATTAACTGGTTTACAAGATGCAATCGCTAGAACTCCAGGCAATGCCTTTGTTTTTAATAGTAAAGATGAAATTTTTGCAGCCCCCAACAAAGCTTTATTAGATCCTTCGGTAGACTATTCTCCTATTTTAAATGCATATAAACTCAATGGTGATAACAACTTCTTCTCTTATGAGCTAAATAATGAAGAAGGACTTGGAGTTTGTAAAAAAATATTTACATATACAGCTTGTATTACCGAGAGTGTAGATGTAATAAATGAACCTATATTTAAAGCAGTATATATACAAGTTATAGCCTTAATTATTATGATATCTATTAGCATCATCCTCCTTTATTTCATCGTATCAAAATACCTCTCCCCACTTGCAGCTATCCAAACAGGTTTAACTTCATTCTTTGATTTTATCAACCATAAAACCAAAAATGTTTCTACTATAGAAATAAAAAGCAATGATGAATTTGGTCAAATCTCTAAAGCTATCAACGAAAACATCCTTGCTACTAAACAAGGTTTAGAACAAGATGCTAAAGCAGTAAAAGAAAGTGTTGAAACTGTAGGAGTAGTAGAAAGTGGTAATTTAACAGCAAGAATTACTGCTAATCCTAGAAATCCACAATTAATAGAACTTAAAAATGTTCTAAATAGACTTCTTGATGCTTTACAAGCTAGAGTAGGTTCTGATATGAATGAAATTCAAAGAGTATTTAATAGTTATAAATCTCTTGACTTTACTACTGAAGTAAAAGATGCCAATGGAGCTGTAGAGGTAACTACTAATGCTTTAGGAGATGAAATCGTTAAGATGTTAAAACAAAGTTCAGACTTTGCTAATCACTTAGCCAGTGAAAGTTCTAAACTTCAAAGTGCAGTTCAAAACCTTACTTCATCTTCTAATTCTCAAGCAGCTTCTTTAGAAGAAACTGCAGCAGCTTTAGAAGAGATCACTTCT
>NZ_NXBD01000035.1:0-30720 GCF_002383965.1 Campylobacter sp. 110
TCTTCCCAAACTCCCTCTTCAACCTAGGCACATCTTTGAATATAAATTTGATATACCCCCCCCCATACCAATTTTTATTAGCCTGCATTAAAGCTTCGCCTAGTTTATAAGTAAAACATTCTTTTTCTTTTAAAGCTTCATTATAATCAGGATAAGTTTCTAAAGGAGGTAAAGCTAAATTTGGATTTTCTTTTATTTTTTCTTCATAGGCTTTTTGTTCAAATTTATGTTTGTCTTTTATATAAGATAATACATAAGGCATTCTTATATATCCTAATATACTTTTTGAATTTTCTATCAAAGTTTGTCCTAGTTTATAAGATAAGTGGTTTTGTATACGAGCTTTAGCTGAATTAGCTTGAATAAAAGTAATTTTAGGATTTATTATGCTCATTTTTATACCCAAAGATTTAGCAAGTTTTTTACTTTCTAATTTTTTAACAACCAAATCTTGTTCTAGATTGGCTAATTCTAAACGTTGTTTTTTAATAGAAAAAGAATTAAGTTCATTTTGTAGGGTTGTTTTTTCTTGATTTAAAGTAGAGATGATATTATCTTTTTCTTTGATTTGTTTTTGCAAAGGAGCTAATTTAACTGGATCCATTATAGAACAATACTCATCTATAATTTCTTTATATAATTCTATAGGAGGAATTAAATGATTAAAATTATATTCTTTTGGTATTTCTATGTTTTCATTAGCTAAAGCTTCAAGATCTATTTCTTCTGTATGGTAATTACCTTTGGGGGAAGCTAGGAAGAAGGAGATGAGATTAATATTGTTTACCCCATTATTTAAAATTTTAGTATCATTAGTGATTTTAAATTGTCTATTGTATGTGTCAAAAAAGTATGAGAAGTTATAATCTAAACTTCGATTGAAAATTTGATCTTTTGGATTTTTAATTTGAATTTCACAAATACCTGAATCATTCCAAAGGTGAATTCCTAATAAATTTAGATTAAAAGTATTTTTATTAAAACTAATAACTTCTTTACTTTTTATGCAATAAACTTTTTCACTGCATAACCAACTTTGTTTGAATTTGAAATTAGTGAAATTTAAATTTATTGCTTTTTCAATTGGATAAAAATAAAATTGTGGATTATCATTTATAATATTTATTTTTTTTGGAAAAGAAAAATTTTCAATATTATTTGCTATATTTCTCCCAAGTTCTCTCATTATAAAATCAAAATCATGAGCTTCATCTCTTTGTATTAAGCTATATGAAGATTCTAAATGTTTTTTATTTACATTAATTACATTAAATCCGTATTTAATTGCTAATTTTATATGGAGTGTATTTACATATTTTACACAGTTTTTATTCAACCATTTTTGAGGTGTTGGAGCAATAAAACAAATAATTTTTTTCTTTAAAAAATATAATTCTTTGTAAAGCCAATTCATCACTTGATAGCTTTTTGGAAATAAATCGATAGAATTATATTGTGCAATATCATGAGTATTTGATCCTGTAATAATTAAATCCGCATTTTCTAAAAGTTTTTTATTTCTGATTAACTCATATAAATTTTGTAAACTTGGAGTTCCGCCTAAAGATAGATTAAAACACTTAAATCCGGTATCTAGAATTCCTTGAGTTATCCCATTTTTAAATGCGAAATGACTTTCACCTAATAAAACTATATTTTTTTCATTCATAAATTTTTCCTAATTATTATTTTGATATGATTTTAAGGAATTATTTTATCAAAAAATTTAAAAAAGCGAGAAAAATGTCAAAACTTTATCTTATGTCTTTAGGTTGTAATAAAAATTTAGTCGATAGTGAGATCATGCTAGGGCGCCTTAGTGCTTATGAACTTTGCGATGAACCAAGCAAAGCCGATGTTTTAATCGTAAATACCTGTGGCTTTATCGATAGTGCAAAAAAAGAAAGTATCAATGCGATTTTAGATTTGCACGAACAAAGAAAAAAAGATTCGCTTTTGGTTGTGACAGGTTGTTTGATGCAGCGTTACCGCGAAGAGCTTATGAAAGAGCTTCCTGAGGTTGATCTTTTCACAGGTGTGGGTGATTATGAAAGAATCGATGAAATGATACTTAAAAAAACAAATTTATTTTCAAATTCGACTTATTTGCAGGGTGAAAACTCCAAACGCATCATCACAGGTTCTAATTCGCATGCTTTTATAAAAATCGCCGAAGGTTGTAATCAAAAATGCTCTTTTTGTGCTATCCCAAGTTTTAAGGGTAAGTTAAAATCGCGTGAAATTTCTAGCATTATAGCCGAGCTTAAAGATTTGGTGGCTAGGGGTTATAAGGATTTTTCTTTTATCGCACAAGATACGAGTTCTTATTTGTTTGATAAGGGTGAAAAAGATGGGCTTATACGTTTGATTGATGAGGTAGAAAAGATCGAGGGTATTAAAGCGGCTAGAATTTTATATCTTTATCCTACAAGTGCGAGTGAGGCTTTGATCAAGCGCATTATAGCTTCTAAAATTTTTGTAAATTATTTTGATATGCCTTTGCAACACATAAGTGATAATATGCTTAAGATTATGAAACGCGGAGCAAATAGCACAAGACTTAAAGAAATGTTAAATTTGATGAAAAGTGCACCTGATAGCTTTTTGCGTACGGGTTTTATCGTAGGGCACCCAGGTGAAAGTGATGCGGATTTTGAGGAGCTTTGTGAATTTATCAAAGATTTTGGTTTTGATAGAGTGAGTGTTTTTGCGTATTCTAAAGAAGAAGATACAGCTGCTTTTGATATGGAGCAAGTGCCTTTTAAAGTGATCAATAAAAGACTTAAAATCATAGAAAAAATTGTTGATGAAGTGATAGAAAAAAGTTTTGAAAAAGAAGTAGGACAAAAGCGTTTGGTTGTTTGCACGGGTGAGAGTAGCGAGGGTGAGTTTTTTATCGCAGCTAAAGATTTAAGATGGGATAGAGAGATTGATGGAGAAATTCTTATCAATGAAAGCGAATGTGAGAATTTAGAAATGGGGCAAATTTATGAATGTGAAATCATTCAAAATGTTGATAAAAAACTCCTTGCTAAGGCTTTAAGAAAAGTAGATGCAAATTAAAGATGAAATTTTAGCCCTTTTAAAAAGGGGTAAAAATTTACTCGCTTTTTCTTATGGAAGTGATTCTAGTGTGCTTTTTTATCTTTTAATGCAAGAAAAGATCGACTTTGATCTTGTGATGATAAATTACAAAACGAGAAAAAATAGCGACTTAGAAGAGCAAAAAGCCAAGGAGCTTGCCTTGGAATTTCATAAAAAAATTTTCATAAAACACGCTCCTAAATTTCAAAGTAACTTTGAAAAAAAAGCCAGAGATTTTCGCTATGATTTTTTTGAAAAAATTTGTCTTGAGCAAGGTTATGACCATCTTATCTTAGCCCATCATTTAAACGATCAATTTGAATGGTTTTTGATGCAACTTTCACGAGGCGCAGGTTTGGCTGAAATTTTAGGTATGCAAGAGTGTGAAAAACGCTCAAATTATACACTTTTACGCCCTTTACTCTTTATAAGTAAAGATGAAATTTCATCTTTTTTAAAAGAAAAAGATATTTTTTATTTTCATGATGAAAGTAATGAAAATGAAAAATATTTTAGAAATTATATAAGAAAAAATTTCTCTAATGCCTTTGTGAGTGAATTTCACCAGGGTTTAAAAAGAAGTTTTTCTTATCTTGATAAAGATAGGAAAAAACTTTATGATTTTGAAAATATCAAAGAAATTCAAGGACTTCTTATTTGCCCTAAAAATGAAAGCTTGATTGCTAGAGCGGTGAAAATGAAAGGTTTGCTTTTAAGCACGGCACAAAGAAAAGAGCTTTTAAAGGGTGATTGTGTTTTAGGTGGCAAAATAGCACTTGTATATAAAAACGAACAAGCTATTGTTTTTGAATATGAAACTTGTCAAAAATTACCTAAAAATTTTAAAGAAGAGTGTAGAATAGCTAAAATTCCAAGACTTTTAAGAGCTTATTTATACAATCACAAAATCGATATTTCAAGCCTTAGCTTTTAGTTTTAAAATTCTTTGATAGCCTAAATGTGTGAGAAAAATCACAAAAAATACTTGCAAAAAAATTCCTAAAAGCGGGATAGATGAGAGCAAGTAAAAACACAAAGTGCTGAATTTAAATTCAAAAGCAGATGCTTGGGTATTGAAATTTTTAAAATTTTCTTTATCTAAAACCGAACTTGTTACATCAAGCATTAAAAGCTTATGAAAAAGATAATAAAAAGCAAGATAGTATACAAAAAGATTGATAAAAGGCAAAAATAAAGCCAAGGTGCAAAGTAAAAAAATTCCTATAAATTTCAAAAATATTTTGAAAATTTCAAAGATAGTTTTTAGGGTTGAAACTTCGTTTGTATTATTATAATGGTAATATTTTTGGTTGATTTCTTTAGCGATAAAAGGAGTAAGAAAAGAAGTGATAAAAAGGGCTAAAAAAACCGAAGCAAAAACAACAATAAAACCTGAAAATAAAAAACTTATGATGGTGATTAAAATTTGTACAAAATGAAGGGCATAAAACCACGCCCAAAACGAATCCTCTCCAACTCTAAATAAAGAATTAAAATAATCCAGCAAAGCCGAAAAGCCAAGTACTCCTAAAAAAAGCATCAGTACAAGACTAAAAATTAAAGGAATTAAGGCAAATTTTAAAAATTTAAGACTTAAAAAATCTTTGATTGCAAGTTTTAAAATATCCAAATTATGCCTTTTTGTAGCATTCTTCTAGTTTTTTATAAATAGTATCAAAATCAAGCTCTTGTTCTAAAATTTGAGCTAAAGCTTCATTGTCTTCTTTGCCATTCCAAGTTTTTTTATAGCTACCATCTTTGTAACCATTGTTTTGTCTAAAAATATTTAAAACATTTTTACCTATGTAGGTCTTATAAAGAATTTCAAGATTTAGCCCACATTTAATAGCTAGAGTAAAATAGGTTGAAAGTAATTCTCCAAGATTAAATCCAAAACCACTGCATTTATGGATAATAAGCTCTATATCATTTAAAATGCCATAAATATCACCCTCATTAGGGTATTCTTCTTCTTTGCAAAAATCTTGAAACACGTTTACAGCATTAACTTCTGTGGCTATAGCTTTGAAATCTTTATTGTTTTTATCGCGATACTCTTCAAGTAAAAGACTTAAAATAAAATGCCAAATATCGACAATCTCTATACGCACATTTTCCCAATTTGTCGGATTTGAAATGTTTTTCCAATGTTTCCATGCAAAAGAGTCTATAAGTTCTGCACATTCCATATAAATACAGCGTCTCCAACTGATCAGTTTTCCTTCTTTGGTGTAGCCATTTTCCCAATTTAAGCCGTTTGTTTCATCGTTGAGTTTTTGTTGGAGTTTGAGCATATTTTCTAAAATTTCGATATTTGTCATTTAAAAACTCCTTGATAATTTTTAATATTATATGATTTAAGCGTAAAGATTTAAACTATCATCTGTCTTATCTTGATTTTCCTTGGCTTTTTCTTGTTGTTTTTCAAGTTGTTTTTTCATTTGTTCTAAAACTTCATCGAGGAGTTTTTTACTATCTTCAAGCATAGAAGCATTGATATCTTTATCATTTGTTTGATTTTGTTTTAGTAAATCGCTGAGTTTATTTGTAAAATTATTCATAATAGCATTTTGATGGTTTTCATCATTTGGTGTTGGTAGAACATTTGCCATTTGCATAGCTGATTCTATAATTTCTTTTGGCTTTAACTCTCCGACTTTAGAATTTGCTAAAAAGTCTTTGATCATAGGTTCAACTTCTTTCATAGCATTTTTAATCTCATCAAGATCATTTTGTGTGAGCTTAGAGCCTTCAAAAGTAAAGCTAAAGCCATACTGACGTTTAAGATTTAGAGTTTTACCTTCTTCATTATTTGCATAACTTACGCTTTGATTGTCATACATAGATAAGGCTAAATGTTTGCCACTTTTTGTTGTATAATCCATCGAAAAACTTTGGTTTTTGCTAGCATCAATTTGCATTTCTTCCCCTTATATTTATAGTTTAAATTAAAAATCGGTTATTTTTAAAAATATTTTAGTATAATTTTTACAATATGGATGAAAGAATTTTAGAATTTATAAAAAATGAGCAGCTTTTATCTTGGGCTATGATTGATGAAAAAGGTGTTTATACAGCTAGTGCTTTTTATGTTTTTGATGAGAAGAATTTAGCTTTTATTATCGCTTCTCATGAAGATACTAAGCATATAAGATTAGCTAGTGAAAATTCAAGTATAGCACTTAATATAGCTAAAGAAAGTAAAATAGCCTTTTTAAAAGGTGTGCAAGCTAAGGCTGAGTTTAAAATGGCAAGCAAGGAGCAAATGAAAATTTATTTTTCTAAATTTCCCTTTGTTAAACTTGATAAAAGTGCAAAAATTTATGCCTTAGAGCTTTTTTGGCTTAAATTTACTAACAATGCTTTAGGACTTAGTAAAAAGCTTGAGTTTTGTAAAAAATAAATTTTTATGATTTTGTTTAAAAAAATGAGTTATGATTATGGTTTATGTAAATTGTTAGGTATAGAAAATAAATGTTAAATGTAATTCACGCTTTATTTTTTAGAGAGTTAAAAACTAGATTTGGAAAAAATAGGTATCTTGGATATATATGGGTAGTTGGAGAGCCTATGAGTGTTGTGCTTTTGGTGACTATTATAGGAACTGTTATTAGGGAATATCATCATCAAGTTATGCCTGAAGGAATTTCTATTTTTATGTTTTTGATTTCAGGCATTATGCCTTTTTTTATGTTTAGAAGTATAGTAACTCAGCTTATGAATGGTACTCAGGCAAATTTGGCTCTTTTTGCTTATAAACCTGTAAAGCCTATACATGTATTTATTGCTAGAACTTTGCTTGAATTTTGTATTTATTTTGTGATTTTTATCACTGTGCTTTTTTTTGCAGGATGGTTTTTTAGATTTGATGTATTTCCTGTTCATTTACTTGGAGTTTTATTTTGTATTTTTTTACTTATGTGCTCAGCTTTTGCTTTGGGGATTTGTTTTGCTATTATTTGGCATTTTGTAGAGCCTTTAAGAACTTTATTAGCTTATTTTAGCATAGTGTTTTATTGGAGTTCCGGGATTATATTTCCTACTTGGCTTATGCCAAGACCTTTACTTGATATATTTTATTATAATCCTTTGCTTCACATAATGGAGCTTTTAAGATTTAATTTTTTTGAAAATTATCCTTTGCAAGATGAATATAGTTATTTTTATGCTATATTTTGGATTTTACTTGTTTTATTTATAGGGCTTTTTATTTACTACTATAATAGACAAGCTTTAACGGCGGCAAAAAAAGAATGATAAAGCTAATTAATCTAACTAAATCTTATCCTTTATTTAGTGGTGGAAGGCATTATGTTTTTAAAAATTTTACTTTTGAATTTCCTGAAAATTGTAGCATAGGTTTAATGGGATATAATGGCGCAGGCAAGTCCACTCTCATGAGACTTTTAAGCGGAGCAGAGCTTCCTGATAGTGGCAAGATAATTACTAATAAAAAATTATCTTGGCCTTTGGGTTTAAATGGAGCTTTTCAAGGTTCTTTAACTGCCAGAGATAATGCTAAATTTGTAGCTAGGGTGTATGGATACAAGGGTAAAGAACTTCAAGAAAAAGTAAAATTTGTGGAGGATTTTGCTGAAATAGGAAAATTTTTTGATGAGCCTATGAAGACTTATTCTTCGGGAATGAGTGCTAGGATAGCTTTTGGACTTAGTATGGCTTTTGATTTTGATTATTATTTGATCGATGAGGCTGGAGCTGTTGGAGATCCTGCTTTTAGGGAAAAAAGCGTGAAATTATATAGAGAAAGATTAAGCAAATCAAAGGTGATTATGGTATCTCATAATGTAGCTGAAATTAAAGAATGGTGTGATAAAATAATTTATATGAAAAATGGACAAATTACGGTTTATGATGATGTAGATGAAGGAATAGCTGTATATCAAGGAAAAGCTTAATGGAAGAAAATAAAACTTTATTAGAAAAAATCAAAGATTTAAGTATATTTGATTCTTTTAAAATTGTTTGGTTTATAATGATTTTTGTTGTGATTTATTATACATTGATTGCAGCGCCAAGATATGTAAGCACGATGATTTTAGATGTTAGATCAACAAGTGGAGAAAGTGCTCAAACAAGTGGAATCTTGTCTTTGCTTAGTAGTACTTCTACAGCAAGCGAAGATTTAAATTATCTAAAAGGTTATATAGAATCAAGTGATATGTTAAAAATTTTGGATGAGAAAATTAAACTTAAAAGTCTTTATCAAGAACAACATATAGATTTGCCTTTTAAAATTTGGGATTCAAGTTCGATAGAATCTTATCTTAAATATTACCAAGCAAGAGTTAAGGTGCATACGGATGAAACTACTAAGCTTTTGCAGGTAGAAGTAGAAGGTTTTACACCTAAATCAGCTCATTTGATTGCTCAAACTATTATGCAAGAAAGCGAAAAGTTTATCAACGAAATCTCTCATAAAGCAGCTAGAGAACAAATGGCTTTTGCTGAAAATGAAGTACAAAAATACAAAGAACGATATCAAAAAGCACAAAATGATTTGATTGCTTTTCAAAATAAATATGGGGTTTTTGATCCCTTGAAACAAGCTGAAGCTAAAGCAAGTTTGGTTGCGCAAATTGAGACTAATTTAGCTCAAAAAGAAGCTAAACTTTTAACTTTACAAAGCTATATGAATGATGCAGCACCTGAAGTAGTAGCACTTAAAGCAGAAATTGAAGCGATTAAAAAACAGCTTTTAAGGGAAAAATCTAAAATTTCAGCTAACAATTCTTCTCAAAAGCTTAATGATTTGGCTGCTAAATTTCAAGATCTAACTATAGAAGGTACTTTTGCGCAAAAAGCTTATGAAGCAGCTTTAAAAGCTTATGAAAGTGCTAGAATAGAAGCATTAAGAAAAATAAAACAACTTGTCATCATTCAAAGTCCAGATATTCCAGAAAGCGCAAAATATCCTGAAAGAATTTATGATATTTTAACAGCGTTTATTGTATTATCTTTGATTTTTGGGATTGTTAAATTTATTAAAATGATAATAGAGGAGCATAAGTATTAAAATGAAAAAAATATTAATTTTACTTTTTAGTTGTATTTTATGTTTTGGAGCTGTGGATGTTTCACAAATCATTTCAGCAGAGGATCAAGGTTCTACTACAACTAGCATAGATCAAAATTTAAGCTCAAATTATGATATAGCAAATAAAGAAAATAATCTTACAAAAATTCATCAAATTTTAGTATTTGGCGCTCATCTTTTTAATGGAAATTTTAAAAATTACAATCAAAGAGTTTATAACCCAGATTATAAGATCGCAGTTGGTGATCAAATCAGTCTTAAAATTTGGGGAGCTGTTGAGTTTTCGCAAGTTTTAGTGGTGGATTCTCAAGGAAATATTTTTATCCCTAAAGTAGGAGCTGTAAATTTACTAGGTGTGAAAAATAGCGCCCTTGTAAGTGTTATAAAAGCACGTGTTAATAAAATCTATAAAAGCAATGTTTTTGTTTATGCAGATATGAATGCTTATCAAAATGTCAGTGTTTTTGTAACAGGAAGCGTTAATGCTCCAGGACTTTATCAAGGACTTAGTTCGGATTCAGTGATCCAGTATCTTGATAAAGCAGGGGGTATAAATTTAGAATATGGAAGTTTTAGAGATATTCAAATTTTGCGTAATAACAGCGTGATAAAAAATATTGATTTATATGATTTTTTACTAAAGGGGCAAATGGATCTTTTTCCTTTTAGAAGTGGAGATGTTATTTTAGTAGGAAATGTTCAAAATTACGCTTTTGTTAACGGTGATGTGCAAAGACCTTTTCGTTTTGAACTTTCAAATGATATTAAAACTTTAGCTGACTTAGCTAGAGTATCAGGTGCTAAACCTATCGTGACTAATGCTATCGTAAAAAGTTATGGTGAAGATCATAAACTTGATGTCAGTGTTTATAATAAAATGCAATTTTCAAAAGTTTTACTTAGAACGGGAGATGAGGTAGAATTTCACCCTGAGTATGTTTCTGAAAATATAACTATAAGTGTAAATGGCGAGCATAATGGTTTAAAAACTTTAGTTGTGGGTAAAGGAACGACTTTAGAAGATATTTCTAAATTAATTAAAGCCAATCCACAATCAAACATGCAAGCTTTACAAGTGTTTAGAAAAAGTGTAGCTAGAACTCAAAAAGAACTTATCAATGCTCAGCTTAAAGAGCTTGAAACTCTAGCTTTAACTAGTGGTTCTGTTACAGCTCAAGGTGCAGCTATAAGAGCTCAACAAGCAAAAACGATTTTAGAATTTATCCAAAGAGCTAAGCAAGTAGAGCCTAAGGGTCAAATTGTCATTGATAATCCAAAGTCTTATAATTCGGTTATTTTAGAAGATGGTGATACTATTAATGTACCAAGTAAGAATAATCTCATCATAGTTCAAGGTGAGGTTTCTTTACCTGGAGCTTTTGTGTATGATAAGGGCAAAGATTTAAGATATTATATCAATCTTGCAGGAGGTTATGGAGAAAGAGCGGATACTTCAAAAGTTTTGGTGATACGAAGCAATGGAAAAGCTGAAAAATATCATAGTGGTATAGATATGAAACCAGGCGATTCTGTGTTGGTATTGCCAAAAGTAGATAGTGAGAATTTGCAAATTTTTTCAATGTTAACTCAAATTCTTTATCAAATTGCTATTGCAACCAATGTTGTGCTTAATCTTTAAGGTTTAAAAATGAATACTCTTGAAATAGCCAAAGAAGTCTTTGAAAAAGAAGCACAAGCTATTTTGGATTTGGCTAAAAATTTAGATGAAAATTTTAATCAAGCTGTGAATTTGATGCTAAATACCAAAGGGCGTTGCATAGTCAGTGGAATGGGTAAATCGGGTCATATAGGTGCTAAGATAGCAGCTACTTTAGCAAGTACAGGAACGCCAAGCTTTTTCATCCATCCAGGAGAGGCTTTGCATGGAGATCTTGGAATGCTAACTCCTGAAGATGTTTTAATTGCTATTTCAAATTCAGGGGAAACTGAAGAAATTTTAAAAATCATTCCAGCTATAAAAAAGCGTAAAATTCCACTTATAGTAATGTGTGGTAAAAAAAATTCCACCCTTGTAAAGCAAAGCGATATATTTTTAAATATAGCTGTGGAAAAGGAAGCTTGTCCTTTGCAGCTTGCTCCTATGTCTTCGACAACCGCAACTTTGGTTATGGGGGATGCTTTAGCTGCTGCTTTGATGAAGGTAAGAAATTTCAAGCCTGATGATTTTGCCCTTTTTCATCCAGGGGGGAGTTTGGGGCGTAAGCTTTTAACCAAGGTAAAAGATCTTATGGTTTCAAGTAACCTTCCTATAGTGCATCCTGATACTGAATTTAACGATCTTGTTGATGTGATGACTAGTGGAAAGCTAGGGCTTTGTGTGGTACTTGAGAATGAAAAATTAGTGGGTATCATCACTGATGGGGATTTGCGTCGTGCTTTAAAGACAAGCGATAAACCAAGATTTGATTTTAGAGCTAAAGAAATCATGAGTACAAATCCTAAAGTAGTCGATGCTGATGCTATGGCAAGTGAAGCAGAAGAGATCATGTTAAAATATAAAATCAAAGAAATTATAGTAGGAAAAGAAGAAAAAGTTGTAGGGATTATCCAACTTTATGCAATAGGGAGGGTATAGTGAAAAATGTAATAACTTTTGGTACTTTTGATTTGTTTCATTATGGTCATTTAAGGATTCTAGAAAGAGCCGCATCTCTTGGAGATAAATTAATTGTTGGTGTATCATCAGATTCTTTAAATTTTGCTAAAAAGCATCGTTATCCTATATACAGCGAGCAAGAGAGATTAAATATAATATCTTCATTAAAATGCGTGTCTTGTGTATTTTTAGAAGAAGCATTGGAATTAAAAAGAGATTATCTTTTAAAATACCAAGCAAATATTTTAGTTATGGGAGATGATTGGAAAGGTAAATTTGATTGTTTTAATGATATTTGTGATGTAATTTATTTTGAAAGAACCCCAAGTATTTCAACGACAGAAATTATTGAGAGAATTAAATTATGAATTTAAAAGGTATATTTCGCAAAAGCTTTCGTGAAAGCAAAAAGGGGTATTTGCATTTGATTCTGTTGCATATGATTTTGATATATTTAATGCAGAAAAAAAGTAGACATTATATTTTTTTAAAATTGTGCAGTTATTTATCCAAAGTAAACATGAAGACGGTTTTTTATTATCAGGCTGAATTTTATTTTTTTTATGCTGAGTATAAAAAAGCTTTGAATTATATTGATTTATTTTTAGAAAAATATCCTTTAAATATAGATGGTAAATTACTTAAAATACAATTATTATATTTATTGGGCGATAAAACCAAAGCTTTATATGAGTTAGAAAAAATTCAACAAGAATCCAATCGTTTAAAAATATGGATGTTAATGAGCAAGTTGGTTGATACTAAAATAGATCTTAAAAATATGGAAAAATTGTATTTAAAATACATAGAAAAAAAAAGAAATATTAGTACAAAGATTGAAATTCAAAAATATATATCTAGTGCCGCAGCTAGTATTGAAGCTTATGATATAGCTGAACATTATCTAAAAAATTCATTAAAGCTACATGAAAAATTTTCTTTAAAAAATACTAAAAAAAAATACTTTTCAAAATATGATGCCTTGATAGCTTTGGAAGATTTATCTAGTGTTTTTAATTCATTAAATATAAAGTTTTTTTTAGTCAGTGGTACTTTTTTAGGTTGTATTAGGGAAAATAATTTTATATCGAATGATTATGATATTGATGTTGGGGTTTGGGAAGAAGATTTTAGCAACGAATTAAAAATAGCTTTAGAACAATATGGTACTTTCTATATTCATGATCCAAAATGGAAAGGTGGGATTAAGCTTAAACATATCAATGGTATATTGATTGATATTTTTATTCACTATAAAGATGGTTGCAAGCATTATCATTTAGGATCTGCTGTTAAATGGTATAACTCAACTTTTGATTTAATTAAGTATGATTTTTTAGGTAAAGAATATTTTGGTTTTAAAGAATATGATCGTTATTTAAGTGAAAACTACGGTGATTGGAGAATCCCCAAAAAAAATTTTGATAATATTCTAGATACTCCAAATGCGGTAATTTTTAACGAAAATAATTTTATATTGCATTTGTATAGTCTTTTAATGAAGCAATATGCAATAGATTACAAAAATACAATTTTAGACTTATTAAAAAAATATAAGTTTAGAGAGGATTAAAAATGTTTTTTTTGTTTTATTATATTTGTGGAGTATGGTTATATCATAAAAAAAAATTTTCACAGGCTAAGTGTTTCTTTATAAAAACTATAGAAAAACAAAATAATAATGCACAGGCTTATTTTAAGCTCGGTATGTGTTATTTTAAATTGTGTGAATGGAAAGAAGCTAATGAATATATAGCTAAAGCTTTGATATTATGTCCTTCTAAAATTTCTTGGAATATACAGTTGAAACAAACGGAAAATCATTTAAATTCTATGATTTCTATTCCACAAAAATTATGGTGGAAAGAGGTAGAAGATTTAAAAAAGTATATGCAAAAAAAAGGTGGTAATTTTTTTATATATAAAGATTTAGCGTTAGCTCTTGAAAACATGAGAAGATATCAAGAAGCGGCAAAATATTATGAACTAGCTATAAAACATAGTAAAACAAAAGATTCCTATTTATATTACAAAGCCGGTTTTTGCTATGAGCGTGACGGACAAACAGATTCTAAATTAATAAAATATTTATATGCAAATGCAATTAAATATGATGATGATTTAAATTCAAAAATTTTAGGAATAGGAATATTTCATCAAAGTAATAAGTGTTGGGAAGAAGCAAATAAGGCTTATTTAGATTTTTATAAATATATTAAAAATTCGTGCAGCGATGTGTTGTTATATAACATAGCTTACAGTTTTGAAAAATTATTTAACTACCAAGAAGCTGAAAAATATTATAAAAAAGCTTTAGAGCTAAATTATCAAGAATGCGATTTTCACTATAGACTAGGTATTGTTTTAGAAAAAATGGCCAAATATGAAGAAGCTAGTATTTATTATGAAAATACAATAAAAAGAAGTAATACTCATCGTCCATTTTTATATTTTCGTTTATGCAAATGTTTAAATGCTTTAGAAGAATACAAAAAGTTAAGTGAAATATTATCACAATCTCGAATTATTCAAAATCAACCTTATGGGTTATCTGAAGATATTCTAAAGGATAAAAATCTTAGAAGAAGAGTTTTTTATACTGAATGTTATAAAAACTTAAAAATTATAGACAATATGATTTTGTATGAGAGTTTTCATGGAAAGTCAATGTCGTGTAATCCTTATGCAATATTTTTATATCTTTTAGGGCAAAATGCTTTTAAAGATTTTACTCACATATGGGTAGTTAATGATTTAAGTATTGTCAAAAATAAATTTAAAAAAATGAAAAATGTTATTTGCGTTAAAAGAGGTAGTGATTTATATCTCAAATATTTAGCAAGTGCAAAATATTTGATTAATAATGTCACTTTTCCTGAATATTTTATCAGAAAAGAAGAGCAAAAATATTTAAATACTTGGCATGGCATACCAATTAAATATTTGGGTAAAAAAATAAAATCTGGTTTTATGGAGCATGCAAATACCCAACGAAATTTTTTACATGCTACACACCTAATTCATCCAAATTTATATACAAAGGATATTTTAGAAAATGACTATGAAATTAAAGATTTATTTCAAGGACAATCTGTTTTAACGGGATATCCAAGGGTTGATTTATCATTAAAACAAAATGCTAAATTAAAACAAAAACTAGGTATTAAAGAGAGTCAAAAAGTTTTACTTTATGCACCAACTTGGAGAGGTGGTTTAAATACTCAGTATTTTGACTTTGAACGCTTAAAGCGAGATATTTTAGAGCTCAAAAAAAGTAATTTTAAAGTTTTATTATCGGTTCATCATGAAATCAAACATCTTTTTGAAAGTAAGTTATTTAAGGATGTGTTAATTCCATCTTATATAGAAATGAATGAGTTGTTGTCTATTGTAGATGTTTTGATTACAGACTACTCTTCTGTAATGTTTGATTTTATGGTTTTGGAAAGACCTATTATTTGTTATGTGTATGATTATGAGCATTATAAACAAGAAAGAGGATTGTATTTTGATGTAGATGAGATAACACATCATATTTGCAAGACGATAGAAGAAGTAAAAGAAGTTTTAAACTTGGAAAATTTATTTGTAAAAGATGACTTGTATTTGACAAGATTAAAACGTAAATTTTATAGTTTGGAAAATGGGAAATCTTGTGAAAGAGTGGTATCGATATTTTTTGATAATGTTGAAATTCGAAAAAATATTGAAGTTTGTAACAATATCTTATTTTATACAGGCCCGTTTATACCTAATGGTATTACAAATTCTTTCAAAAATTTAATACATCATTTGCAAAATTCGCATTTTAATATTTTTGTATCTATAGATCCCAATTCTATTTATTCTCACAAGGAAAGATTAGAACAATTTCAATTAGTATCCGAAAATATCAAAGTATTACCTAGAATAGGATCTTTAAATTTAACTTTAGAAGAATTTTGTATAGAAAAAGAAAATCTTGATGAAGAAAAGTCTTTACAAAATTATAAAAGAGAATTTAGGAGATTGTATGCAGATGTAAAATTTAAAACAGTGATTAATTTTGAAGGTTATAATGTATTTTGGGTAAAGTTATTTTCTAGTGTAAATAATAATTTGATTTTTTTACATAATAACATGCAAGGGGAATTTGAGAAAAGATTTCCTTACCTTGAGCAAAATTTCAAATGCTATAAAAATTATAAAAAAATCCTTTCTGTTTCAAAACAAACAAATGAGGAAAATAAGAAAAATTTAGCTTATAAATATAATATTGCAGAGACTAAATTTGATTTTTTGGAAAATATGATTAACAATGAAGATATTATAGAAAAATCAAAAGAAAAGCTAGATAAAAAACTTGAAAAAAAATATTTTAAAAAAGATTATAAAATTTTTATAAACATAGCTAGACTCTCGATCGAAAAAGATCAAGCTAAGCTTATACAGGCTTTTAAAGTGATCAATGATAAATATCCAAAGACACTTCTTTTGATTTTAGGCGAAGGACCATTAAAAGAAGATTTGGAAAAATTGATTAAGGATTTGAAATTGGATAAAAAAGTTTTTTTACTTGGGAGAATTTTTAATCCTTTTCCATATTTAAAAAAAGCGGATTGTTTTGTGATGAGTTCAAACCACGAAGGACAGCCTATGACTTTACTAGAGGCCCTAGTTTTAAATAAAGCTATTGTTGCTACAGATATACCAGGAAATGTTAGTGTTTTGGATAATAGAGGTGGATTGATAGTTGAAAATAATGTAAATGGACTGATTAGCGGAATGGAGCGATTTTTATGTGGAAAAATAGAAAATAAAATTTTTAATTATACTCAATATAATTTGAAAATAATGTCAAGATTAAATATTTTATTAAAAGGTGATAATTATGAATGATATGTTAAATGTAGCTTCAAAAGCTATTATTAAGAGCAGTTCTAATAAAACACAATCATATGAAGAAGGGATTCTAACCGAAGTTGAAGAAAGCCCTTGGTGCTTGATTGATTTAGGAAGAATATTTCCATGTAAATGTATTAAATTTTATAATCTTCAAATTTTACATAATCAAGAAGAATTACAACCAAAAATTGAAATTTCATCTGATCAAAAAGATTGGTTAGAATTATCCAAGCAAAATGAGAATGTTAAAGATATTTATGATGTGCAAAAACATCCAACTCGATACATTAAAATAAGTGTTAATGGGTGTGGTTGTTTGACTTTATCTAAAATAGAAGTTTTTGTTGCAGATTTGATTATCTCCGCAAGAGAAGATGCACTAGGCTCTAGAATGTATGCTTTTGTTAATGGAATGGTTATTGCAAGAAAAATAGGTTTTGATTTTGGATATGTTTGGAAAGAGATTAATCATGATTTTCAAAAAAATGATGATTTAGCAGGGATGGAATTAGATAGCGAAGAATTAATTTTCTCTAAAGATTTCATAGAAAAACATTCATATAATGGTTATTTAAATTGTGGAGGCGGATTATTCCATTTTAAGGATAGAAATATTCAGTCTTTAAAGCAAAAACCTTATCATAATAATTGGGGATATTATGCTCCTCTTGGATATGGGTTTGATGATTATGAGGAGAAAACATATCATAAGGAGTTTAAAGAATGTTTTTCTATGATAGATTTTTCAGAACCTGTGCAATTGATTCTAAATTTATCTAACCAAATTTCAAGTCAAATTGGAGATTTTATTGCTCTGCATTTAAGAGGTGGGGATATCATACATGGTGAGGCAAGTAAACGGTATCAAAAAGCTTGTTATTTTAAAGTTTTTCCAGTTGAATTAGCATTGGAAATTGTTAAAGAAGAGATAAATAAAAATTTAAATATTGTTTTATTCGGCGATGATTTATACCTTTTAAGAGAACTTCAAAAATTTTCTAAAAATTTAATCAATAATTTTGAAATTAATATCTATATTGTAGATGATTTAATAGATAGAAAGCAATATTCAATCACTCAAATGGGTTTTTTTGAAATGTCTTTAATGTCTAAGGCTTTAAGGATTTATAGAGCTGGTAGTTCATTGTTTTCTAGATTTGCACATGCGATAGGTAGTGCGCAAATGATAAACATTTTTACTCATTTTACACCAAAAGAAAGATATGATGTATTATTGAAAAATGTAGATATTTTAGATTTATCTCCTAAAATAAGGAAATCATATACGTATTTTTGTTTATATTTGCTATCAATTGAATTAAAATTAGATGTAGAAGTATCCATAACCCATATTCAAAAAGCTATGGAGTATTATAAAGATAATGTTATTTTTTATGATTTATATTTGGCAAATTGTTATACTTTAAAAAAAGATTTATTTAAACTTGAAGAAAAATTTAAATCAATTTTAATTTTAAATGAGGAATTATTCTTTAAAAATTTATTTTTTCTTTATGCTGGTTTAACAAATCATTCTGAGATAGAAAATTTAGTATCCTTGTCAAAACAATGTGATATAACTAAATATCCTAGTATAAATTATGTTTTATCAAAAATACATTTTTATAAGAAAAATTATAAACAAGCTTTATATCATTGTAATTTTGTATATGATTTTAGTCGTGAAAGTTTTATCGGGTTTAAAAATAATGTGCAATTTTTTGTTGAAAAGGAAGAAAGGAGGCAAAATATAGAACAATATAAACAGGCTTGGAATTTTTCCCGAGTGGAAAAAATATTTGATGAATATGCTATTAAAGATAATACATTTGAGGAATATATAATTTTTTTATTTTCAGTTGGAAAATTAAGAAAAGCTCTGGATAAGATAAAAGACCATAATGAATCTTTACAATGCTTTGGTTTATCAAAGCTTGATCTAATTGAAACAATAGAGGCGATTTTAGAGCAAAAATTTGAGCTTTTGCTTTCAAAGGTTTATAAAATAAAAAACGACTATATTGCTGCTTATATGATTTTAAATATCATAGAACAAAATGATAAAATGAAATATTTAAACGACGCGTTTTATTTATTAGAAAAGATTGTTTTAAACAGCAACGATAAAATTTTAAAAGCTTTTTGTATAAAAAATTTAATTGATTATTTTTTCCCATGTGAGCAATTTTTTCAAAATAATAAAATTATGATTTTAATTTTAAATAAGCTTCATGAGGATTTTTTAGATACTGTTGGTGGAAATTGTTATTATGATATTTTAAGCAAAAAATTAAAAAAAGTCTTAATAAATAATACACATTTGCAAACAAAGAAAAGAGTTGCTGTTTGTATTTTTGGCGCTATGAGAGGGGATTTTATAGCAAGCTTAAAAAATCTTGAACAAACTATTATAAAACCTTTAAATGCGGATGTATTTATTTTTTCTTGGAATAAAGCATACAAATGGGCGGGTCTTGGCGGCAATGGTTGTTGGATCCGTAGATTTTTTCCTAGCAATGTGGTTAATCAATGTCCATTTGACATTAGAACAAATCAAGGGTTAAAAAATATAATGCCCGAGGTTTTTAAGAGTCTATCTAAAGAGTATTTTGTAGATATTAAAAAAAGTGATTTTAAAGAAATTAAAAATATTAAAAAAATTTATTTAGAAAACCCTGATCAATTTGAACTGAAATATAAGACAAAACTTAATAGAAGCAAAATGTGGTATGGAATGTATAGAAATTATCAACTTTTATGTGAATATGAAAGAGAGAATAATTTTAAGTATGATTTTATAGTGGCAACTAGACCTGATAGAGATCATGAAGGACAGCTAAAAATAGAGTCTTTGGAGGTTTTGAATTCAAATGAAATACTTGAATTGCAAGGACATTTAGGCCCAGCAGGAGAAAAATTTGCTGGTCCTAGGGAATCTATGAGGCTTTGGATGTCGATTTGGGAATATGCTCAATTAAATAAAAGATTATTCTTTTTTAATGATTTTCCAATTCTTAAAATTTCTCCACACCAGTTATTGCACTATTGGCTTGTTGTTAATAATATCAAATGCTATCCTTTGTATGATAAAAATTTTAAATTAAAAGATTTTAATAATTCTTTATGTATTAGGGGTTTAAAAATTCCAGATATTAAGCAAGTTTTATTAAAAGATCTTGATAAGTTAAAAAAAGATAATGTTGAGTTGGCAAAATCTATAGAAAATTTTTTTGAGTTATTGTCAAGTCAGAAATATATCATGTCTAGAGGAGCTGTAGATATAGTTAAGAATCATTTGTCTTATAAATTGGGACAGGCTATGATAAAATGCAAAAATTTAGATTATTTGATGCTTGTATTTAGATTATTAAAAATAGGTATTTTACATAAAAAATTAAGTGAAATTCAAGATTTGAAAATGTATCATGATTATTATGAATCTCAAAAAATAAAAAGATATTTTTCTTATAGTTTAGGAAAAATTTTAATAAATGCTCATAAAAATTGGTATAAGGGTGGATATATTAAATTTTGGTTTGATTTATATGAACTTAAAAAAGAATATAAAAACAAAGGAAAAAAATGAAAATAGGAGTTATAGGTGCTGGCATATCAGGCATGTCTATTGCAAGGCTTTTAAAAGATGATTTTGAAATTGAAGTTTTAGAAAAATCCGATGTTGTAGGTGGTATTGCTAGAACAAAAGATGTAGACGGTAAGCCTTATCATGTTAATGGCGGCCATTGTTTTAATTCTAAATTTAACGATGTTTTAGATTTTGTTTTTAACACTGTATTAAGTAAAGATAAATGGAATTACTTACCTAGAAAAGCTGAAATTTTATTTAAAGAAAATTGGGTTTCATACCCTATAGAATTTTCCATTAAAGAAATTGATAGTTTTAACACAGATTTAGCTTTTCAGATTACAAAAGAGATGTTTAGTGCATCGTATGAAAAAGGAAATAATCTTGAAGAATGGTTTATAAATCACTTTGGTCCAACTTTAGCAAGAGAGTATTTTATACCTTATAATACCAAAATTTGGGGTATTGAGCCAAAAAATATGGACAATGTATGGATTGAGGATGAAAAGCAAATGAAACTCCCAGTTCCAACAAAAGAGAGTTTTTATAAGTCGTTGATTGATAAAGTAACTGATAAAATGTCTCATGCTGCTTTTTATTATCCAAAAACAAATAATCAAAATACTTTTATAGAGGCTATAGGAGAAGGTCTTAATATCCTCGCAAATTATGAAGTAGGGGAGATTAAAAAGGAAAATAACCAATGGCTTGTTAACGGTGAAAAAAAATATGATATATTGATAAACACAAGTCCTTTAGATTTTATTCCTAAAATTTTGAAAGATATCCCTGTTGAGGTTTTAAATTATTTTAAAAAACTCAAATACAATAAAGTTACAAATATTTTTTGGGAGACAGATGGAAGTTTAGATATTACTTGGGGTTATATTCCAGATCCAAGCATAGGTTTTCACAGGATTTCTAATACAGGTTCTATAGTGCAACCAAAGGGACAATTTTGCACCACAGAAGCTATAGGTGAGATTTCTTATAATAAGCTAGTGCAAGAAGGGCAAAAAATACCATTTTTGAAAAAACCCCTTGATTATAATGTTACAGATCATGCATACGTATTTTTTGATTTAAATTATTCTAAATCAAAACAAAAAGCAATTGAATATCTGAAATCTATCAATTTAATTTCTCATGGTCGTTTTGGTGAATGGGAGTATTATAATATGGATGTGTGTATTAAAAGGTCTATTGATTTAGCTAAAGTTATAAAAGAAAAATATAAAGGAAAATAATGGCAATAGAATTTGATATACAAGAATCAAAAATTTTAAAAGGAGTGTATATTATAACTCCTAATAAATTTAGAGATTTAAGAGGTGAAATTTGGACAGCTTTTACAGATGAAGCTATAAATAAGCTTTTGCCAAGTGGACTAAAATTTATACATGATAAATTTATACATTCAAAGCATAATGTTATTCGTGGTATTCATGGTGATGTAAAAACTTACAAGCTTGCTACTTGTGTTTATGGGGAAATTCATCAAGTTGTGGTTGATTGCAGAAAAGATTCACCAACTTATTTGAAGCATGAAAGATTCATCATAAATCAAGATAATCAGCAAATCATTTTAGTTCCAGCAGGTTTTGGAAATGCACATTATGTTAGTAGTGAAAGTGCAGTTTATTATTATAAATGCGCATATAAAGGAGATTATGCGGATGCACCTGATCAATTTACTTATGCATGGAATGATGAAAGAATCGGTATAGATTGGCCAACAAATTCTCCTATTCTTTCAGAGCGTGATATTTTAGCGATGAGCAAGGATAAATGATGCAAAAAGATTCTAAAATTTACATAGCGGGCCATAGTGGTCTTGTTGGTAGTGCTATACTTAATGAACTTAAGCAACAAGGTTATAAAAATCTTGTTTTTAAAACTCACTTTGAGCTCGATTTAACAAACCAAAAGGCTGTGGCTGATTTTTTTGAGAGAGAAAAGCCAGAATATGTTATTTTAGCAGCAGCTAAAGCGGGTGGAATTCTAGCTAATAATACTTATCGTGCTGATTTTATTTATCAAAATTTAATGATAGAGTGCAATGTTATTCATAATGCTTATTTGCATAAAGTAAAAAAGCTACTTTTCATAGCTTCAACTACAGTTTATCCTAAAAATGCAACATTACCAACTAGTGAAGATCAAATGTTAAGTGGAGATCTTGAGTATACTAACAAACCTTACGCAATCGCTAAAATTTCAGGCTTGATGCTTTGTGAAAGTTATAATTTGCAATACAATACAAATTTTATAGCAATCACTCCTACAAATTTATATGGCAATAACGATAAATTTGATCTTGAAAAATCTCATGTATTGCCTGGAATTTTAAGAAAAATGCATTTAGCGAAGCTTTTAAATGAAAAACGATATGAGGACTTATTAAATGATTTAAAATTTGATTCCATTGAAGAAGCTAAGAATTATTTAAAAAAATTTGGTGTAGATGAGAATAATGTTGAAATTTGGGGTAGTGGAAAACCGACAAGAGAATTTTTACATAGTCAAGATTTAGCAAATGCTTGTTTATTTATCATGAATAATATAGATTTTAAAGATTTAAAAGGTGGTAATACTGAGATTATCAACACTCATTTAAATATAGGCCCACATAAGAATATCACTATCAAAGAATTAGCAGAATTAATCAAAAATATAGTAGGATTTAAGGGAAAATTAGTTTTTAATTCAAATCGTCCAGATGGTGCAATGCAGAAATTTACAGATTGCTCAAAAATTCATTCTTTAGGCTGGAAACATAAAATTGATTTAGAAAAAGGAATTCAAATGATGTACGAATGGTATAAGAATAATCAAGAAACTCAGAATAACAATAACAGCTCGATTAGATGGGGGGGGGTATTAAGCTTTGAATACTTTATCTTTTCAAACATTCAATCTTTTTATACAAATAATATTTATGATTTTGCAAATTCTACAAAAAGGGTTTGCAATGCTTAAAGATTCTAAAATTTATATAGCAGGGCATGGCGGCACTTTGGGAAAAACTCTTTATAATACACTTATAGATGAGGGTTTTAATAATATTATCGTAAAAACAAGAAAAGAATTAGATTTAGTAGATCAAAAAGCTGTGACTGATTTTTTCGCAAAAGAGAAACCAGAATATGTTTTTTTATGTGCTGCCAAGCTTGATACCTTAGGGCTTTTTACTCCAGCCGATGTAATTTATGAAAATAGCGTACTTCAAGCAAATATTGTTCATTCATCTTATCAAAATAATGTTAAAAAGCTAATTTTTTATGGTTCTGCTTGGGCTTACCCTCAAAAAGCTATAAATCCTATTAAAGAAGAGAATTTATTAGATGGAAAGCTAGATTTAAAAGCCGTTGCATATGGTTTGCCAAAAATTATAGGAACAAAAATGTGCGAAAGTTATAATTTGCAGCATGGAACAAATTTTATTACTTTATATCTTGCAAACCTGTATGGAGAGACAACCGAGTTTGATTTACAAAAAGCAAAAGTTTTACCGGCTTTACTTCGCAAATTTCATTTAGCAAAACTTTTAGATGAAAATAAAATTGATGAGGTTTTAAAGGATTTGCAAATGAATTCCTTAGAGCAAGCAATGGAATATTTACAAAAATTTGGTGTAAGTAAAGATAGCGTAGAAATTTGGGGTAGTGGTAGTGTAATTAGGGAATTTATTCATGCAAAAGATTTAGCCGATGCTTCTATTTATGTGATGAAAAATATAGATTTTAAAGATATTGTTTCATCTAATGAACCGCATCTTAATGTAGGAAGTGGGGAATTTTTAAGTATCAAAGAACTTGCTTTTTTGATTAAAAATATTGTTGGATTTAAGGGTGAAATTATGTTTAACAATTCAAAACCAGATTCTACAATGGATAGAATGTTAGATAGTTCAAGATTGCAAAATTTGGGCTGGAAACATAAAATTGATTTAGAAAAAGGAATTCAAATGATGTATGAATGGTATAAGAATAACAATGGGGGGGGGTATTAAACTTTGAATACTCCATCTTTACAAATATCAAGTCTCTTTTTGCAAATAATATTCGTAGTTTTGCAAATTCTACAAAAAGGGTTTGCAATGCTTAAAGATTCTAAAATTTATATAGCAGGGCATAGGGGTTTAACAGGTTCGGCAATTATCAAAAATTTACAAAATAAAGGTTACAGTAATTTAATTTTTAAAACTCATTCAGAGCTTGATTTAACAAATCAAAAAGCTGTGGCTGATTTTTTTGTAAGAGAAAAGCCAGAATATGTTTTTTTATCTGCAGCAAAAGTTGGTGGAATTGGAGCAAATAATACCTATAGAGCAGATTTTATTTACCAAAATTTAATGATACAAAACAATGTTATTCATCAATCTTATTTAAATGGGGTTAAAAAGTTATTATTTTTAGGGACTGCTTGTATTTATCCTAGAGAATGTCCGCAACCCATAAAAGAAGAATATCTTTTAACAAGTAAATTAGAATACACAAATGAACCTTATGCCATAGCTAAAATAGCAGGTCTTAAAATGTGTGAAAGTTATAATTTACAGTATAAGACTAATTTTATTTCAGTTATGCCTTGTAGTCTATATGGAGCAAATGATAATTTTAATTTAGAAACATCACATGTTTTACCAGCCTTTATAAGAAAAATGCACTTAGCTAAAGTATTGCAAGAAGAAGGTATTGCTAAAGTGCGATATCTATTAAATTTCAATGATGAAAGTGAAGTTAAAAATTATTTGAATAGATTTGGTATTACAGAAAATTCAGTTGAAATTTGGGGTAGTGGGAAGGCTATGAGAGAATTTTTACACGCTGATGATATGGCTGATGCTTGTGTGTATGTTATGGAAAAAGTAAATTTCAATGATTTATATAAAAACAATGAAGTTGAAATTAGAAATACACATATAAATATAGGCTCAGGCAAAGATATAAGTATTAAAGATTTAGCAGAACTTGTTAAACGCATTGTTGAATATCGTGGTAATTTAGTTTTTAATACAAATAAACCAGATGGAACAATGAAAAAATTAGGAAGTTGCAAGAAGATTAATTCTTTAGGCTGGAAGGCAAAAATCAAGCTTGAAGATGGCATTAAAATGATGTATGAATGGTATTTAAAAGAGCAAAATATAAGACAATAGGATAAATCATGAAAAAAACAGCGTTAATTACAGGATTTACAGGGCAAGTTGGCTCTCAAATGGCGGATTTTTTGCTAGAAAATACAGACTATGATGTTATAGGAATGATGCGTTGGCAAGAACCTATGGACAATATCTATCACTTAAGCGATAGGATTAATAAAAAAGATAGAATCAGTATTTTTTATGCAGATTTAAATGATTACTCTAGTCTTCAAAAACTTTTCGAGAGTCAAAGGCCTGATGTGATTTTTCACCTAGCAGCCCAATCTTATCCAAAAACTTCTTTTGATATACCTATAGAAACATTACAAACAAATATCATAGGCACAGCAAATATTTTGGAAAACATTAGAATTTTAAAGGCAAAAGATGGATATGACCCTGTAGTGCATATTTGCTCTTCAAGTGAAGTTTATGGCAAAGCAAAAGCAGGTGTTAAACTTAATGAAGAAACAGCTTTTCACGGTGCAAGTCCTTACAGTATAAGCAAAATTGGCACTGATTATTTGGGAAGATTTTATGGCGAAGCTTATAACATTCGCACTTTTGTTACAAGAATGGGAACACATAGTGGCCCAAGACGTTCTGATGTGTTTTTTGAAAGCACAGTTGCAAAACAAATTGCTTTAATTGAAGCGGGTTATCAAGAGCCTGTTATCAAGGTTGGAAATCTTTCGAGTGTAAGAACCTTTCAAGATGCCAGAGATGCTATAAGGGCTTATTATCTACTTTCTCTTGAAAGTGAAAAAGGAAAAGTTCCTTGTGGGGAAGCTTTTAATATAGCAGGAGAAGAGGCTTTTAAGCTCCCTGAGGTTATTGATATACTTTTAGGTTTTTCTATAAGAAAAGATATTAAAGTAGAGCAAGATGAGCAAAGACTACGTCCTATTGATGCGGATTATCAAATGTTTGATAACACAAAAATCAAAAGTTTTATTAACTGGAAGCCAGAAATTGCAGCTAGAAAAATGTTTGAAGATTTGTTAAATCATTGGAGAGATGAGATAAAAAAAGGAAGGATTCCGTTGAATAGATGAAAACCATACGCACGCAAACTCCTCTCCGCCTTGGTTTAGCAGGTGGGGGGACTGATATAAATTTATATTGTGATAAATACACAGGTTATGTTTTAAATGCGACTATATCTTTATACATACATTGTACTTTGATCGAAAGAGAAGATGGAAAAATCATTTTTGATTCTCCTGATACAAATTCTTACTGTGAGTATGAAAGTAAAGAGCGTTTAGAAAATGATGGAAAATTAGATATCTTCAAAAGTATTTATAATCGTATTGTAAAAGATTTTACAAAAAAACCTTTAAGTTTTTCTTTGCATACATACTCAGATGTACCAAGTGGTAGTGGTTTGGGCGGAAGCTCAACCTTAGTTGTAGGGGTTATAAAAGCCTTTGCAGAATGGCTTAATCTACCTTTAGGAGAATATGAAATCGCTAAGCTTGCTTATGAGATAGAAAGAGAAGATTTAGGCATAGTAGGCGGAGCACAAGATCAATACGCCGCAACTTTTGGTGGCTTTAATTTTATGGAATTTTATGATAATAAAAGAGTCATTGTCAATCCTTTGCGTATTAAAAACTGGATAGCTAGTGAGCTTGAAGCTAGAACTGTGCTTTATTTTACAAATATCACAAGAGAAGCAAAAGATATAGAAGAACATAAAAAAGGAAAACTTGGAGATGAAAAATCCCTTGAAGCTATGCATGCCATAAAACAAGATGCCATCAAGATGAAAGAAGCTTTGTTTAAGGCAGATTTTGATACTTTGGCACAAATTTTAGGAAAATCTTGGCAGTCAAAAAAAATCATTTCTGAAATCGTTAGCAATGATGAGCTTGAAAGAATTTATTATTTAGCTATGCAAAATGGAGCTTATAGCGGCAAAACTAGTGGAGCAGGAGCAGGTGGATTTATGTTTTTCTTTGTAGATCCTACTAAAAAATATAATTTAATCAAAGCTTTAAGCAAAGAGCAAGGTTATGTGCAGGATTTTTCATTTACAAAAGAGGGAGTTAAATCATGGAAATTATAAAAATGGAAGAGAAAAAAGTAATAAAGTGTCCATTGTGTTATGGAATTCAAAATAAAATATCAATTCATTCTAAAAGAAATATATATGAATCTGTTGCTATTTTGAATAATTATCCAACTCATTGCAATGAAGAAAAATATTGCATAGGAAATGCACATATTGATTTATTTCAATGTGTTGAATGTGGATATATTTTTAATAAAAGTTTTTCATTTGATAAAATTAAAAATATATATGAGCAGGATAATACTTATTATCAGCAAAAATATTTTACAAATAGACTAAGTCAACATATTTTAAAAATAAAAGATTCTATTTTAAAGTATAGCAAAAAATCAGATATTTTTTTAGAAATTGCTCCAGGTCAAGGAGATTTATTGTTGGCATTATCTAAAGAGGCTCAAATTTGCTATAGCATAGATCCTTCAACTTTATCGGATAAGTATTGTATTTGTGATAATATTATCCATGTTAAAAGTTTTTTTGATAAAAATATTGTTTATAAATTAAAACATAAAATTAATTTTATCATTTTTAGACATTTATTAGAGCATATAGATACGCCACTAACTTTTCTTCAAGATGTTGTTGATTTGTTAGAGGAAAATGGAATGATATATATAGAAGTTCCAAATGCAAATGATATTTTTAAATTTCGCAGATTTATAGATTTATATCATGATCATTGCGGATATTATCAAAAAGGTGTTATTGCTAATATTATGAAAAAACTAAATTGCGAGTTGGTTGAAGAGATTTATTATTTCGAAGAACAGCATATGGGACTATTCTTTAGAAAAAAAATATCAAATAATCAAAAATATTTTTATTCTTTATATAACAATTCTCTAAAACATCAAATTTTCAATGATATAATAAATTTTAATACTATATTAAAAAATTATAATACTATTGCCCTTTATGGGGGGGGGGTTCAGTCGCATAGCTTGTTGAATTATATTGATATGAATAATATTTCTAAAATTAACAAAGCTTTTGAAATTAACAAAGAAAAAGTTGGTAAATATATGATTAATTCAGATATTCAAATTAAATTTCCAACTGTTGAGGAATTAAAGAATATAGACTTACTTATTATGACAATTCCATCTCATGAAAAATATGCTTTTGAAAATGAAATTACAGTTTTTATGAATAAAAATGAATATAAAGGTGATATTTTAAAAATGGCTCATGGAATTGATTTAATTAAACAATATTGAGAAGTTATAAAAGGATTATTATGGAGAATTTAAATTCCTATATAAAAGAACATTTTACAGATTCTATTTCAGTAAAAGAGCAAATTTTAAAAGATGAGAATTTAATAACTCTTATTAAGAATGCTTCATTAGAAGTCATAAAAGCTTATAAAAATGGTAACAAAACTTTACTTGCAGGAAATGGTGGTAGCGCAGCAGATGCACAGCATATTGCAGGGGAATTTGTAAGTAGATTTTATTTTGATAGACCAGGGATCGCAAGTATTGCACTTTCAACGGACACGAGTATATTAACTGCTATTAGCAATGATTATGGTTATGAAAATTTATTTGCAAGACAAGTGCAAGCACAGGGTGTTAAAGGAGATGTTTTTATAGGAATTTCTACAAGTGGAAATAGTAAAAATATTTTAAAGGCTTTAGAGCTTTGCAAACAAAAAGAAATCATAAGCATAGGCTTAAGCGGAGCTAACGGCGGGGTTATGAATGAACTTTGTGATTATTGTATAAAAGTACCTTCAACTTGCACACCAAGAATTCAAGAAGCACATATTTTAATAGGACATATTATTTGTGCTATCGTTGAAGAAGAGCTTTTCGGCAAAGGTTTTTCTTGCAAGCAATAATACTTTGTGGCGGCTTAGGAACAAGGCTTAAAAGTGTTATAAAAGACATTCCAAAGCCTATGGCACCGATAAATGATAAGCCTTTTTTAGAATTTATTTTTGAGTATCTTAAAAAGCAAGGCATAAAAGAAGTTATCTTAGCAGTATCATACAAGTATGAGGTGATACAAGAATATTTTAAAGATGAGTTTTTGAGTATAAAAATAAAATACAGCATAGAAAAAGAACCTCTAGGAACAGGCGGAGCCATAAAAGAGGCTTTGAAATTTATAAAAAATGAAGCTTATGTTTTAAACGGCGATACTTTTTTTGACATAGATTTAACTAAGTTAAAGCTAAATGGAAATAGAATTTGCCTTGCTTTAAAACAAATGAATGATTTTGATAGATATGGTACAGTCAATGTTGACGAGCAAGGTATTGTGACATCTTTTGAAGAAAAGGTATTTAAAAAACAAGGTTTAATCAATGGTGGTATATACTTACTAAAAAAAGATATTTTTGATAAATTTGATTTAGAGAAAAAATTTTCTTTTGAAGAATTTTTACAAGAAAATTATATAAAATTAAAGGCTAGGGCTGAAATTTTTGATGATTATTTTATAGATATTGGTGTGCCCGAGGATTATTATAATTTTACAACCAACCAAAGCCATTTTTAAAGGAGAAACCCTATGCATAAATCAAACTCAGCTATAGAAAGAATAAAAAATCATTTAGCTTATAAATTAGGCAAAGTTATGATTGACTTTAGTCATCAAAGAAATAATTATAAATATGGGGGGGGGTATATAGCATTATTTAAAAAACTCTATAAAATCAAAAAACAACACAAAAAAGAACAAAAAATTTATCAACAAACCATACAAGTTTTTCCTCAACTCAAATATCCAAATTTAGAAACATGCAGCGATTATGAGCAGGCTTTAAAATATAAATTTCATTTATCTTATATGCTTGGTGAAGTTCTTATACAAACTTTTCAAAATTTACATAAAGGAAGCATGTTTAAACTAGCTAAAAATATTAAAAAAGCCAATAAAGAATTTAAAATATTTAAAGAAATTTTTAATAATTTTGCGAAATTAAGTCCAAATATCATTAAAATAATCTCTAAAAATAAGCAAGCCTTTTTAAAAGAACTTCCAAGAATACAAAATATATTAAAAATTCATCAAGATTATCAACCTATACTTGATAATATTTTCCATAATTTTAATTATTTTATACAAAATTTTAATCTTATAGAAGAATGGCTATTATCAAATGATTTTAATGAAAAATATAAAAAAGAAAACCATCCTTATCCTTCATTACTTGATCCTAAAAAACTAAATGATGAAAAAGAAAAAATAAACTATAAAAACATACCAGCTGAACTTGCTTGGGAAATGAATCTACCTTTACCTGATAATTATGAATTTGTGT